>NZ_JAAQXA010000022.1:0-50044 GCF_012985775.1 Pseudomonas sp. WS 5011 | reverse complement strand
CGAAGGAGTGGGGGCAACAGCAGCTGCGCTGGTAGACTTATCCACAGTTGCTGGTAACAAAATCAGCAATCCGCCCTGGGTCAAATTTCAATCGGCAGGGTGGGTCAATTTTCCATCAGCGCCAACAGTGTTGCACCACCACCAGGCATTCGCGGGCACCGGCTTGCGCCGGGATGTTGAACAGCTCGGCCAGGCGCACGAATGCCAGGGGCGAGTCGCGCAGGCTGACGATCTGGTTGCTGCCAGAGCGCTCGCCGAGTTCCAGGCACTCCACCACTTGCTCCAGCGGGATTACGAAGTGCGCCTCGCCGACCACCACCTGAAAACCATCGATGATCGACAGCGTCAGGGGCAGGCGAATGCGGAAGGTGGTGCCGCTGCCCAGGTGTGAGTTGATCTCGATGGTGCCGCGCAGCGCTTCGATGCTGCGCCGCACCACGTCCATGCCGACACCGCGCCCAGACAGGTCAGTAACCTGTTCGGCGGTGGAGAAGCCGGCTTCGAAGATCAGGTGATAGATCGCCTGTTCGTCGAGGTCGCTGTCGACATTGATCAGGCCGCGCTCGATGGCTTTGCCACGGATCTTCTGTGCGTCCAGGCCACGGCCATCGTCACTGATCTCCAGTACCACGCAGCCGGAATCGTGATAGGCGTTGAGGCTCAGCGTGCCAAGGGCCGGTTTGCCCATGGCCTGGCGTACGTCGGCCGGCTCCAGGCCGTGGTCCAGGGCGTTGCGCACGATGTGCAGCAGCGGGTCGTTGAGTTTGTCGAGTAGCGACTTGTCGAGCTCGGTGTCGGCCCCACGAATGTTAAGGTCGACCTGTTTGCCGAGGTCACGCGCAACATCGCGGACTACGCGCGGGAAGCGTTGAAACACTTCGTTGACTGGCGCCATGCGCAGGCTCAGGGCGCGGTCGCGAATCTGTTCGACGAAGCTGTCGACCTCTTCCATAAAGGTTTTCACCGCCTCGCGCGGGGCATCTTCCGCCAATGTGCGGCTGCGGGCCGAGCGGGTAACCAGCTCGCCCACCGAGTCAATCAACTGATCCAGCTTGCGAGCATCGACCTTGATAAACACTTGTTCCTGGCTGCGCGCGCGCAGGCTGTCGCCCGGCTCCACCAGCGCCTGAACGCTCTCCGCTGTCAGCTCCGGGGTCCATGTCGGGGCGGCAGTCAGCTCGGTAGGCGGCTGCTGGCTGATGTGGATGGCACAATCCTGGGCGATAAACTCCAGCGCCTGCTCGATGTTTGCCTGTGTCGCGCTACTGAGGATCTCCAGCACGAAGCCCAGGTAGCAGGACTCGGCTTCCAGGGTGGCGAGGGTCGGCAGCGTGTCTTGCAGCACTTCAAGGCACAGGACTTCGCCTAACCCGGCCAAGTAGTTGACGAACGCAATGGGATCCAGGCCGTGGAGAAATACCTGTGGCTCGGGGCGCAACTCGATCCGCCAATGCTGCACGTGCGTGTTTAGCGCTGCGCCCGGCAATGGCTCGGTCGCACTGAGGGGGGCGACGATTGTCAGGTACTGTTGCAGCTCGGCGCTAAGCAGGGCGCGGGTTTGCGGGTCGGGGTCTTGTTCATCCAAACCGTCGGCCACGTTGTCAAACAGCCGGCTCAGGTAGTCGCCACAGCCCAGCAACAGGCTGATCAGCTGTGCGTCGATGGCCTGTTCGCCGGTACGTACGCGCACCAGCAGGTTTTCCATCAGGTGGGTAAAGCCCACCACCAGCTGCAGGTTGAACATGCCTGAGGAGCCTTTAAGGGTGTGGGCCGCCCGAAAAATGGCATTGATCCGCTCGCTATCGGCGCCGTGCGTCTCGACCTCAAGCAGGGCTTGTTCCATCGCTGCCAGCAACTCGCGGGCTTCTTCGATCAGTACGTTGCGTACCGCTTGCATATCCATGAAGCCTTCCTCAATCACTTAATAGCGCCGTCAGCTGCAGTCGCGTCAGCAGTTGCTCGACGGCTGGGCTGGGTGCGCTCAAGCGCAGGTGCGGGTTGCTGTGTTTTAGCGCCAGCAGCAGTTGCAGGCCGGCACAGTCGATTTCACTGATGCCACTGAGGCAAACCTCCTGCAGGCCAATCTGTTGCAGCTGCTGGAGCAGCAGTTGCTGCAGCGCAACAGCGCGCTCGATGGTGAAAGCACCGCCCAAAATCAAGGGGCTGATGGGTGCGTCAGGCAGATTGCTCATGGTCGTCACATCACCAGCTTGGAAACGGCGTCGAGCAGCATGGGCGGCTGAAAGGGCTTAACGATCCAGGCCCTGACGCCTGCGGCCTTGCCTTCGGCTTTTTTCGCTTCGCCGGCTTCGGTGGTGAGCATGATCACTGGGGTGAACTTGTAGGCGGGCAACTGCTTGGCCGCTTTGACGAAGCTCAGGCCATCCATGTTCGGCATGTTTACATCCGAGACGATGAGGTTGTATTTGCTGCCGTCGAGCTTGCTCAGCGCGTCCTTGCCGTCCTGGGCCTCGACCACGCTGTAGCCTGCGCCGCGCAGTGTCATGCTGATCATCTGACGCATGCTGGCTGAATCGTCGATGACTAAAATTGTCTTGCTCATGGGGTTCCTCAACGCATTTAGAAGAAGGTGACAGACGAGGCGTTATTCGCTGGACCGGCGGCGTGCTGACCCTCGTGCAACGCCTGCTGCTCAAGGGTGGTGTAGGTGGCGGAAAGGCGGCTGAGCCAGCTCTGTACGGGCGGTAAGCAGGCGTCGTGATCGAGCAGTTGGCCGCCGGCCTGCTCCAGGCGCTGCATGTCATCGACGATATGGCTGACGATCTGATCGACGCGGTCCTGAAACTGCAGGTGCATGACCAGTTGATTGACGTCGCTTTCCAGCAGGCTGCGTTCTTGGTGCAGCTCATCCAGCGAGTACTGCAGTTCTTGCGCGGTGGTGTTGAAGTCGCCGACGATGCGTTCGGCCAGGCTCTGTGACAGCTGAACCAGGCTGCGCTCGCGCTCGGCAAATTGCGCCGAGATTTGCTGGGCTTTATCGATGGCCTCGGTCACCGTGCTGACGGTTGCCCGAATGTGTTTGCCGGTTTCGCCGGACTGGCGCGAGAGCTTGCGCACTTCGTCAGCCACCACGGAGAAACCGCGGCCACTCTCGCCAGCCCGGGCGGCTTCAATGGCCGCATTCAACGCCAGCAGGTTGGTCTGGTCGGCGATTTTGCCGACCTGCTCGGCCATGCGGCTGAGGTCATGGGTGTGGCTGGCGATGCTGCTGATCTCGCTGACCAGAGTGGCGCGGTAGGCCTGGGTTTGGTGCAGGGCATCGATGATCTGATGCAGCCCCTGTTCGGCCTGCTGGATGGTTTCGATCGCCCGGCCGCCTTGCAGGCTGCTGCTTTGCTGGGCGCCGGTGAATAGCCGTTGGCTGACCCCGGCAAAGCCGCTGGACAGCCCGATAATGGCCTCGCCGACCTGGCTGCGCGCCAAGTTTAGATGCTGCGTCCACGTGGGGATAACACCGCGCAGCAGGGCTTGCAGGTCGCTGAGGCGTTGGGTCTGAGCGGCGTTGATGTTTGGCTCATCACTGAGTTCACTGCTCTGTTCAGCCGCGCCCGCAGTGCGCGCCAGGCTCCAACCGCTGAGCGCAAAAACGGCCAGCCCCCAGGCTGCGCCCTGCCACCACCATTCAGCCAGCAGCGTGCACAGCAGCAGGTTGGTCAGGCCCAAGCCTGCCAGCACCTTTGGATTACCCATGCCTAGCGTCCCCGTATCACTTAACTGCAAAGCGGCTAAGTGTGGGCAGTTGGTGGCACGAGCGCGTGAGTAGAACTACTCAGTAGAAGGGGCGGGAATTACCCAATGTGGTTTGGCACCTGGTCTTACTTGGGGTGCGAAGCGCCCTGCATGCGCATTCAGAACAGCAGGCGGACCATCTCGACCACGGAGGTGACATGCAGTTTATCCATGATGCGGGCCCGGTGGTTTTCCACCGTGCGCACGCTGATGTTGCCCAGTTCGGCGATTTCTCTGCTGGATTTACCTGCAACAACCCAGCCGGCAATCTTACTTTCCTGTGGGGTCAGTAGGGCTAAGCGGGCTTCACGGGTGATGCGCGCCTGGCGCTCGTGGTAACGCTCGCTGCTGAGTTTCAGGGCCGCATAGACACGGTCCAGCAGGTGTTGGCCATGCACCGGTTTTTCCACGTAGTCGAAAGCGCCGCGGCGCATGGCTTCGACGGCGGTGGCGACATCGGCATGCCCGGTGATAAAAATAATCGGCGTATCCAGGCCGCGCTCAATCAGGCGCGCTTGCAACTGCAATCCACTGATTTCGGGCATGCGCAAGTCAGAAAGGATGCATTCGCGGGGGGTGCTGACGTAGGCGCGTAGAAAGTCGGCTGAAGAGGTAAAGCAGCGAACCTCCAGCCCAACCGAGCGCAGCAATTCGGCTTGTACCTGCAGGATGAAGTCGTCGTCGTCGATAAGAAAGACGGTGCCAGCCGGTAATGAGCTTGGCAGCGCTGCAATCTCTTTAGGCATGGATCAGCCACACGCGGGGGAAAATGAGGGCGGCATTGTACGGGGTCGTGGGTTGAAGCAAAGAGCCGGGCGTCTGACTGTGCGAGAGGTGAGGGGCAGGAGAGAAAACCGCGCTAGGTTCTGGGGTTAGGTGCGTCCACATTTCCTGGTTGCAGCCAAACCCTTGGGCATAAACTAGGACAGGCGCTAGTTGGTCGGCATGCAGCTGTTGCTGAATATGGTTACTCGCCGGCAGTTCGTACGACCAGGATCGAGTATCTGGCCACCAAGATCAGCTTCCGCCTGGTTAAAGGTGCCTCTCTGGATGAGGTTCAAAAACACTTCAACCAGGCCAACAAGGCCAACAAGGCCGATGCTGAGGCTCGGAATGATGATGCGGTACCTAACCGCGACATTTCGGCTCAGCAGAGAAGCCGCGGCACGGTTCAGTCTTCGCGCTGGACATTCAGGCGGCGCAACCCCAATGACAAATGGTTCGTGGTAGTGATCAGGCAGGACCGCGAGTGGAATCATCCCGACGTGCTGGATGAGGAGCCATACGCGCTTGTAGTGACCGTCGCGGACCGGGACAACGAGGACGCCCAGCTTTACACCCAGATCCAGACTATGATTGCACAGCAGGCAGAGGTCCGAGAGCGGCAGCAGGCCGACCGCCTGCAGACTCGAAGCTGATCGAGCCGAATAGCGGAGCTAGATCGCACTACCTAGAGCGTTCGTCCCTGCTCAAGTAGAGCTTGTGGGGCTAGTGGCGGCCAGATATGGACTCCTCTCCCCCCATGACTGACCATTTTTTCATCTGCTCCTCTAATTAATTAAAGCCTTTACTTCAATACTCTGACGGATGCTTTGCCAGTATAGGAACACTTGGAGGTGGCCACCCAACTGGAGTCGGCTGGAGACGTCCAGTCTGATAGAACGGCGGGACGTCATTACAACAGGGATATAGTCTTGGCCGTCCGAATGGCTCACCGCGATATTCGATCAACTCTTTTGACGAAAGAGTGCTAGACCAGTGCCCTACCCCATATACATAATCTTCTTGGATATACTGGGCGAACTTATAGGTTCCATGTTCATATGTAGACCAAAGTGACTCTACTTTCCTAGGTCTATAATCATAGCATTTAACATGATTTATAAAGTCATCGAATCCTTCATAAAGAGCTACTGTCGCGGCCCATACATTATCAGCGCTTAAGGATGATATAGGACTATTTTTGATTATCCAGTCTTCCTTGAATTCAACCTTTAGTATCTCAATACATTCATGCATATATTTAGCGGATAATAGCTCTTTTTGTATATGCGGCTTTTTCAAAACAGCTCTTTGCGTCAATGCCAAACGCACAGCATCAACAGATATTACTGACTCATAATTAAAAACATCTCTAAAAAATTCTGCCTTCTTAAGCTCCGAAACTTCAAGGTTTTTCCTAGAGGGGGCTCCACTTAAATGTAAACCTTTGCACCCCTTCCACATTACGTCTAATCCATTTTTTTCATAAGAAAAAGGCTCTGAACAAAATGGACACTGAGCCTCAAGATACACGTTATGCTTGGCACATACATTGATATCTGGATGGTGCACTCTTCGCCAGTAAGAAAACCCTAAATATGCAATATCATCTCTCACACACTCAGGGCAAAATCGCGATGGCGCTTTAGCTAATTCGAAACGATGGCTCCAATAAACATACTCACTCTCAGAATAAGATATATCTTCATTTTCATGAAGAAATGCAAATCTAGGGTAGAAAGTGTGATTATGGAGTAGCCGATTCATGCCATAACAACCTAGCCATCCCATTGCCTTACCAATTTTTAGAACTTCGCTACTCACGATTGAGTTCTTCGATATACGTTTAAGCTCTTTTGTGGCTGGACTTAAACTGTTTGCATAAATATTTCGCGCAATAAATGACCGTAGCGACTCTTCACGTTGAATTCGCAATAACATAATTCACAACATTTTAGGATGTCAGGTCTAAAGGGACGGCTGCAGCGACAGCCATCTGTCGCATCTTAGCCAGGGCCCCTGCTCTAGATGCGACAGTTTTTATTTTTCAGCGACAGTTTTTATTTTCTAAAACTAAAATCTCGACTTAGCAAGGGTATCTGAGAATTTAGTTTTGATAAAGAGTTTTGAGAACGAAAAGGCCCCGCAGAGCGGGGCCTTTGTCATTTTCAGAAGACGACTGCACGGAATATCAGGAGTCGGCTGCACTGGTGGATTGCAGCGCGGTGTACAGGGCCGTCTTGCTCACCTTGAGCCGTGTAGCGGCCTCTCGGACATTAAGCCCGTTGGCGATGTGCTCCCGCGCTCGCTGCAACTTGTCGGCGGTGACAACCGGCTTTCGCCCGCCCTTCCTCCCACGAGCGGCGGCGGCAGTCAACCCGGCCTTGGTGCGCTCGCGGATCAAGTCGCGCTCGAACTGGCCCAGCGCGCCGAACACGTGGAAGATGAGCCGCCCGCCTGGCGTGGTGGTGTCGATGGCTTCCGTCAGAGAACGGAAGCCGACGCCTCGCGCTTCCAGCGCGCCTATCGTTTCGATTAGGTGCGGCATAGAGCGCCCGAGCCGATCCAGCCGCCAGACGGCCAGCACGTCGCCGTCGCGCAGGTAGGCCAGCGCATCAGCCAAGCCGGGGCGGTCGGCCTTGGCCCCGGAAGCCGTGTCCTCGAAAACGCGCTCGCAGCCTGCCTTGCGTAGCGCATCCGTCTGCAAGGCGGTGTCCTGTTCCGCCGTCGATACCCGCGCATAGCCGATCAGTGCCATTTGCCGCCTCTCTTGTCCGTCATTCCGTCCGCCTATCTTAATGTCCGACAACCCGTTGTGCAATAACTTTGCTGGACAGTGTCCGGCATGGCCGACTAATGATCGTTTGACGGACATTGACGGTAAGGCATTTTTGCATTACTATGTGAAGCATCAACCTTGATTGCGAGGGCAAACCACCATGACCACATTGACCGTTACCGCACGGGGACAAGTGACGTTTCGGAAGGACGTACTGCAACACCTCGGCATCAGGCCAGGCGACAAGATCGAGCTGGACTTGTTGCCAGACGGTCGGGGCGTGCTCAAGGCGGCACGGCCCGCAGGGACGATAGCCAGCTTTGTCGGCCTGCTCGCGGGCAAGACGCAGAAGGTTGCCACCATCGAAGAAATCAACGAGGCGGCGGCGCAAGGCTGGGCAGGTAAGCAATGAAGGTCGCAGTCGATACCAACGTCCTTGTGCGTGCGGTTGTGCGTGACGATCCCGCACAAGCGGACGTTGCCGCCGCAGTCTTGACCGACGCCGAGTTGATCGCGGTCGCGCTGCCGTGCCTATGCGAATTTGTTTGGGTGCTGCTGCGTGTCTACGGCTTCCAGCAAGCCGACGCGGCCAGCGCGATCCGGGCACTACTGGCCGCCGCGAATGTGGAAGTGAACCGGCCTGCCGTGGAGGCTGGCTTGCTGGTGCTCGACGCGGGCGGAGACTTTGCCGATGGCGTCATTGCCTACGAAGGCAACTGGCTTGGCGGGGAAACCTTCGTTTCCTTCGATAAGAAGGCGGTGGCACTTCTCACGGCGCAAGGGCAATCAACGCGCCTTTTGTGACGGACATGAGCATGAACGAATTCCGCCGACTGGCCGCGAAGATCGACCAACACATGCAGCAGCTTGCCGCCCAGGGTGTCAGCGAGGCCCATGCCATCATCAATCGCATGATGGGGTACGGGCCTGACCTGCACAGGATTTGGGTCGGCACATCCGATCAGCAGCTCATGGCGCTGTCCCGCGAGTTCCCAGGGTTCTACCGCTACGCCCGCATCATGGAAGAGGCATCCGAAGCCGAGCGCCGCAAGGCTTCGCGGCCCTATGACGGCATGGCCGAGTTCTCCGAACAGCACAAGCAAATGGGCGCGCAACTGCTGACCACGGCGGCCACGCTTGAGCGTAGCTACCAGGCGTTTCGTGCGAGCGGCAGTCTCCAAGACTTCCGGCCTCAGCTCGACGAGCTGGGCCGCCTGCATCGGCAATGGCTGTCCGACCTGGAAGCCTTCAAAGACTCGCTGCGCACGCAGGGCGCAGAACCCAAGGTGCTGGAATACGTGAACGAGGCTTTCGGCCGCCTGGCCGAGCGCATCAAGCAGCTTGCCGGTTGATCGCCGGAATTTTCGGCGGTTCCGGCTTTGTCGCGCCGTGCACAAGAGTTCTGAGCAATTCCGATCTCTCGCGGCGCTTCGTGCATAGAACTTCTGACCGTTCCCGGTCAGAAGTTCTATGCACACACGGCGGCCAGCCCAGTGAACTGGTGCAGTCGCCTTCTGAAAACGACACTGGCGTCAGTGCCTGCCAGGGTTCGACAAAAGGATGGTTTTCCCGAACTAACCAGACGCCACAAGGGTTTGCGGGCAGGCGCTGGGCTTAAGTGCACTTTCTGTTCCGTTGCTCCCCAAACCCCAATATTCGCCTGGATTCCTCACGCCAGATGCGGGAACGGCAGCAGCAGGCGCTGACTAGGGCATCCGCCGACCTCACCGATGAGCGCGTTAGAAAGGACGGCATCAAGGCACTGGAGAAGGATCGCGACGAGAAGAAACGAGCTATTGATAAGGACAAAACTGATCGCGACGCACTGATCCCCAAGGGCAATGAAGAACGGGCCAGACGTCATGAACAAATCTCCCTTGCGGTCGACGCGAAACGGCAGCAGGTGGATCAGGCTGTACGTAAGCATCAATCCCTGCTCAACCTACAAAACGACGTGCGTGACTTCCGCTCCAGGCAAGCGCCAGCATTCCTCGCCGACCTTAAGCGCGATCGCGAGAACGCCGGTTTAAGCGACGCTGACTGGGATGCCTTCAAACTCGACTTTGTAGGCCCAGTCGACTTGCTTCTGACCGAACAAATCAAACAGGCGAGCCTGTTGATTGCTGAGCTGCAAGGTCCCGCGAATACTGATCCGATGGTTCAGGCGAACCCTGATCCAACAGTCGCACTAATATCTCTGAACTCGAGCCTTGCCAATCAGTCTCTCTCCTTGCTGGAACGAGAGCTGGCACGCATACGTACACTGGTTGGCGTTGATACACAGAACGCCAAGCGCTTCACAACCTTGTCGGACAAGATCACCAGGGCAGAGACTGCACTTAACAAAGTGCTCCAGCAGATTGAACGCGCCCAAGGAGCCGATGAGCGTATACGGGCACTGCTCGACGCACGTCGTACGGCATATGCAGCCATCTTCGAGGCCATCGTCGATGAAGAAAAGGAGCTAGTAGATCTCTATGGGCCCATCAAATCTCGCATTGATGGAGCCGCCGGCTCCCTGTCAAAGCTGTCATTCTCAGTACGCCGAGTTGTCGACCTAGCAGGATGGGCAGCCAAAGGTGAAAGTCTCCTGGACTTACGTACCAATGGCCCCTTCAAAGGGCGCGGCGAACTGTTGCGATGCGCACGCGCCGGGCTGCTATCAGCTTGGTCGACAGGTGACGCCACCCAAGCTGCCACAGCCTTACTAGACTTCGTGAAAACCAATGAGTCGGCGCTCAGAGATCACATGCCTGAGAATGCTGACTTCCGCGCATGGGCGCGCGATATCTCCGACTGGCTTTACAGCACCGATCACATCACTGTCGGATATGGCTTGCAGTACGACGGCGTCGATATCGAGCAGTTGTCTCCTGGTACACGCGGCATCGTGTTGCTATTGCTGTACCTGGCCATTGATGCGGAAGACGACCGGCCGCTGATCATCGACCAACCCGAAGAAAACCTGGACCCTCAGTCGATCTTCGAGGAGCTGGTACATCGCTTCCGTGATGCTAAAAAGCGGCGTCAGATCATCATCGTGACACACAATGCCAACCTGGTAGTTAACACTGATGCGGATCAAGTGATCGTGGCTAAGTGCGGGTCGCATAGACCTGGCAAGTTGCCGCTCATTACCTACGTGAGCGGTAGCCTCGAAAACCCGCTCATTAGGCAGCACGTCTGCGAAATCCTAGAAGGCGGTGAGCGTGCTTTCAAAGAGCGCGCCAAACGTCTGCGGGTTTCAATCTGAACCTATCTTCAGAGACATTGGCGGGCCCGCCCCCTCACGGGGGTGGGGGGGGCTTCCATTTTCAGTACCTGCGATGAGCTTTGGCAACTACCCCATGAATGGCCTGCGATTGATCCATCACCAAGGCAAAACGCGTATGGCCTTTGAACAAGGAACTCAACGCGTTGACCCCCTGCATTTGGCCTACCTCTAAGAATGCATTGATGTTTCAGCAAAGGCGGAAACGGCGGCTCATCGACGCCAAGGATGACACCGGGAAAGCGCAGGTAGCAGAGCTGCACGGCGAAGCCCAGGCGGTTGGCCGGGCCGCGCCGCTGCCGAATGATGGACAGGTCGGTGTCGCTAAACGTGTACTGACGAATCAGTTCTTCCTTGGTATCTGGCAATGCCAGCAGGCTGTCACGCTCGGCAATGGACAGGATAGAACGGCGTGGCATGACAAGGCTTCCCTGAGTGCTTTTGATCACCTGATCCGAGCGTAAGGCCTGCAACTAATAACCCATGAGCAATCATGGGTTATTTTTGGCTGAGTGCTGCTACCGAAAGCCCGGACGCGACGAAGGTCAGTCCGGCGCCGACATTCAGGCCGTTGACAACTTTTGGCTTGCGCTGCAGCCAGGTCGACAGGCGCGTTGCAAAAATTCCCATGAGCGCAAAGCCCAGGGCGGTCAACGCGGCGAACCAGGTGCCGTAGACCAGCATCTGCACAGTGACCGGCGCCAATGATGGGTTGACGAACTGTGGAATGAACGCAAGCACAAACAGTCCCGGCTTAGGGTTAAGCGCCGCAGACAGGAAGCCGGTGAGGAAGATGCTTTTGAGCGATTGCCGTGCCGCCGGTTTGAAGTTGATCAGGCTGCGCGAACGCAAGACCTTGATACCCAGCCACACCAGGTAGCTGGCGCCGATCACTTTTACGACCCAGAAGGCCACGGCGGATGTCTGCATCAATAGGGTCAGGCCCAACGAGGCGGTGGCTACGTGAAACAGAATCCCGGTGCCCGACGCAACCCCCGAAATGGCCGCCGCCATGCGCCCCTGGCTCAGGCCCCTGGCGATGGCCAGCAGGTTGTCCGGCCCGGGGGAAAGCACCAGCAACAGGCAGGCGGCGGTATAGGTCAGCCAGATGTCCAGAGGGAACATAACGAGATTCCTTTCGTCAACGGTTCAAGGCAGCCATCGTGTTCCAACTGGAGGTCCAAGATCAAGATTAATCCAGATGCCTATGCGCTAGCGCTTTAGAACGCGGTCTTCACTTGCAGGCCCAGCATCAGTGCATGGTCGATTCCCAGCCCGGAAAGCGCCCCCAGCTTGATGATGTATCGGGGCAAAGGGGCAGCCAGGAGCTGGTCTGGTAGCCGTAACGCAACGCTGTTGATGCTGGTCGCCAGGGCGTTGCCGGCAAGCCGGCTCCTACAGGTCAGTGGGTGCTTTCAGTGGTTCGCACCTGAATAACACGCTTTGGCTGGCACGCAGTTGCTCGACACAATTGAACGGCTGCAAGCCCTGGATGCCTCGCTTGAGGTCACGTACCCGACGGGCGATGTAAAAGCTGCGGTCAACGGGCAAGGTAGCCAAGTCCTCGACCCGGCGTGCCTGCCCCTGCGTATAGAACTCCCCCGAGTACGAGCGCCGGCCCCAGTAAAAGAGGGTTCCGGGACGCTCTGCCTGCAACTGCTGCCAGGCCCTGGCGAGATCACGTTGGTTATTCGGCCGGTCAAAGGCGCGGCCGTCGATGGCAGCGATCAGCAGCCATACCGGCAGCAGCAGCGCGAGGATCAACCCAATGATGGTTTTGCCGGTTTGCCAGGGCACAGCCTTGAGTGCGCCAGCCAGCAGCAGGCTCCAGGCCGGCAGCGATGGCAGCACGTAAGTCCACAGGATATTGCTGGAGAACGTGAAAAATACCGGCGTAGCCAGGGCCCACAGGGCGATAAAACCATAGTAGCGACCCGACAGGGCCGAGCGGCGCAGGGCGAAGTACACCGCTGGCAACAGCAGCGTCCAGGGAAAAAGCGCGAGCATCAGGGCCATCCAGATGGCGCCCGTGGGCCGGGCATGGGCGCTGCCGTACAAGTCTCCGGCCCATTTGCTGACCACATAACGCTTCCAGTGCTCGCCGATCAGGAAGTAATCGAGAAACCCCGGCGTGCGCTGTTCAGCAATCACGTACCAAGGCACGGCAATCACCAGCATCAACGCAAGGCCCAGCAGCCAGGGCAAGTGCAAAAAGGCACGCCATTGTCGGTAGTAAAGCGTCCAGATCACAGCTGGAGCCCCCACCAGCACCAGCACCAACGGCCCCTTTGCCAGCAACCCGAGGCCCAGGCCGGCAAATCCTGCCAGTGCCCAACGGCGGTCGCCCCGTGTCATGCCGCACCAGAAGCCATAGCTGGCCAGCAGTACCGAGAAACTCAATGCCGGGTCGGTCAACACCACACCTGCTGACAACAGGCCGAGGGTTGAGCTGGAAAAGATAATTGCCGCCAATACCGCCGTTTTTTCATCGGCCTGCTCACGGGCAAACCGGATGATGATCAGGCAACTGGCGACATGCAGCAGCCACGCCGGAAAGCGAATGGCGAATTCATTGATACCCAGCAACTTCATGCCCAGCGCCTGGGTCCAGAACGACAGTGGCGGCTTGCCCCAAAAAGGTACGTCCAGCTCGAACAGCGGGGTTACCCAGTTGCCGAGTACCAGCATCTTGCGGGCCATTTCCGCGTAGCGGGCTTCCGAGGTGTCCATCAGCGGGTACAGCCCCAGGCTTGCCAGGCGCAGGGCCAAAATGGCGATCAATACCAGCCATAGCGTACGGGTCGTTATCATCAGTGGTTTTCTTGTTCGCGAGGGTGTATCGGGCAGGGGTGCTCCGGCCGTTCAGGGGCTTCGCCGAGCAGGTTGTCGAGTAGATAGATGGGACGCTGCCTGACTTCGCTCAACGTTGCCCCGAGGTATTCGCCGATCATTGCTATGCCCACGGTAATGAACGCAGCAATGCCCATGATCACGTGATGGGCATTGGCGGTGTTTACGCTCATCTGCTGGATGATGAGCACCATGGTGGCGATGAAAATCATCAGGCTGAGCAGGCTGAACCAGCGCAACGGCTTGCGCGACAGCGCCAATACGCCTTCGATACCGAGGTCGATCAGCGCCAGCGGCCCCCATTTGCTGAGACCGGCGCTACGCGGCTCACGGTCATAGGGCAACTCGATGGTATTGAACCCCAGCCAACTGATCAGGCCCTTCATGAAACGCGTCCGTTCCGGCATACCGCGCAGCGCTGCCAGGGGCGCCGGGCCAATCAGGCGGAAGTCGCTGACGTCTGCGGGAACATCAAACTTGTCGGCCAAAAAGTTCATCAGTTTGTAATAGAGGTGGGCACTGATACGTTTGCTTGAGGTATCAGACAGGCGACTGCGGCGCTGCATATTGACGATATCGCTACCGGTCAACCAATGATGAACCATGAGTGGAATAAGTTCGGGCGGGTCTTGCAAGTCGGCATCAATAAATAACAACGCATCCCCGACCGCATAATCAATACCGGCGACCATGGCGGCTTCCTTGCCAAAGTTACGGCTCAGGTTCAAACAACGAACGCCAGGCGCCTGGCAATAACCATCCAGTAGCGCCAGTGTTTCATCGCGGCTGCCGTCGTTGACATACACTACTTCGTAGCGAATGCTGAGTGTCTTAAGTACAGCCATTAGCCGCTTATGAAAAAAAGGCAGTACCTTGGCTTCGTTATAACAACAGACAATCACACTGAGCATCGGACGTGGGGAGCGCTCAGCTCTTGATCGATTCATGGCGAAAGCTCCAGTACTGGTTGATTTGGTAAGTGATCAACGTCAGGGCACAGGTGGTGATCACCTGCATCAGCCATAGGCGCTGGGGCCACTGCTCCAGCAGGAACGCCATCAGGGCCAGGTTTGTACCGTTGTAGACCAAGGCCGTGATGCTGAAGCGCAGCCATTGATAAGTGTCGGATGGGCGAGCCTTTGTAAACGTCCAGCGCTTGTTGCCCTGATAACTAACAACAGTCCCGACTATTGCTCCCAGTAACGTCGCAATGAGTGCGGGCAGAACCAGAGACAATAACAAAAGTGTTATGTAATGAGCGCCAGTGGCAAATATTCCAACGATCAGATAGTAAGGCAAGGTTGTAGAGGGTGGCGATATCATTGAGAGAACTGCATGTGTTCAAGAGGCTGTATGGTGTTGACTATAACTACTCATGGGAGCCGGCGTGTGAAAAAAATGTTTAAGAGCGTCGATATTACCAAATTGTAATTTTGGTGTTGGGTAGTTGTTAGGGATGGCGGCCGCGAAAACTGAGTGCAACACCTGACCTTTCCGGTACGGTGCTGCCCCTATGTCCTATTCCGAACTCAGCGTCGAAGAGCGCGCCATCATTCAACTCAGTCAAGCTCAAGGCTTCAGCCTGCGCGGCATTGCTCGCCTGATTGACAGGTCGCCCTCGACCATCAGCCGAGAGCTGAAGCGCAATCGAGGCAGTAGTGGTGCTTACTCAGCCCGCTGCGCCCAGCAACAGATGAACATTCGGCGCCAGGTTTGTCGCCCCAAGCGCAAGCTTGTGCCGGGCAGCGAGCGCTTCGAACTGGTGGCCCACATGCTGCGTAAGCGTTTGTCTCCCGAGCAGATTGCCGGCAAGCTGCGCAGCATGACCATACCCAACCTCAGAGATGCCTACGTCTGTCGTGAGACGATCTATAACGCGATCTATGCCTTGCCGGTCGGCGAGTTGCGCAAGGAGCTGATCGTCTGCCTGCGCCAAGGCAAGACGACGCGCCGGCCGCGCTCTGGTGGCGTGGATCGGCGCGGCCAGATCCCTGAGATGGCCAGCATTCATGTTCGCCCGCCAGAGATCGAAGACCGGCTGATGCCGGGGCATTGGGAGGGCGACCTGATCAAGGGTAAGGCCAACGCCTCGTCGGTAGGCACGTTGGTGGAGCGCACCAGTGGCTACCTGATGCTGATGAAGATGAACGACGCAACGGCGACCTCGGCGATGGAGGGCTTCAGTGCAGCGCTCAACAGCATGCCGCTGGCGATGCGCAAGAGCATGACCTACGACCAGGGCCGGGAGATGGCGCGGCATGCTGAAATCACCCAGCAGACAGGGGTCGCTATTTACTTCTGCGACCCGCACAGCCCCTGGCAGCGCGGTAGCAACGAAAACATCAACGGCCTGATCCGCCAGTACCTGCCCAAGGGGACTGACTTGTCGGTACACAGTCAAGAGCAATTGAATGCCATCGCCTTGGAGCTGAATATGCGCCCCCGTAAACGCTTCGATTTCAAGTGCCCGATCGAAGTCATGGGCGAGGTGATGCAGGAAGCCATGGCTATGCGGCATCATGCTCCAGCTTCAAATCAATAACCGTGTTGCACTCAGCTTCTGCAACCGCCTATATTTAAATAATACTACAACTACCAAAATGATGCAAGTGCGTTGACCTGTCTGCTTAGACTATGCCCTAACCGGACGTCAGGACAGCCTACCCAGAAACGTCCGGATAGACTCCATCGCTTAATTTATTGACACAAGCTGCGCAAGGTCATAGATTTATTCCTGACACTTTTCTGTTTGGGGGCATCTTGCAAGGTCAACGTATCGGCTACGTCCGGGTCAGCAGCTTCGACCAAAACCCGGAGCGGCAACTGGAACAGGTCGAAGTCGGAAAGGTATTCACCGACAAGGCATCGGGCAAGGACACCCAGCGCCCGGAACTTGACTCGCTGCTGGCCTTCGTGCGCGAAGGAGATACGGTGGTGGTGCACAGCATGGATCGCTTGGCCCGCAACCTCGATGACCTGCGCCGCCTTGTGCAAAAGCTGACCAGGCGCGGTGTGCGCATCGAGTTCGTCAAAGAATGCCTGACCTTCACCGGTGAGGATTCGCCGATGGCGAACTTGATGTTGTCGGTCATGGGCGCGTTCGCCGAGTTCGAGCGAGCATTGATCCGCGAGCGACAGAGGGAAGGCATCGCGCTCGCCAAACAGCGCGGAGCATACAGGGGCCGCAAGAAAGCGCTTTCGCCCGAACGCGCCGCTGAACTTCTGCAACGCGTCAAGGCCGGCGAGCAAAAGGCAAAGCTGGCCCGTGAATTTGGCATCAGCCGCGAAACGTTGTACCAGTACCTGCGCGAAATTGGAGCTTAACGTGCTTTATTTTCCGTTTTCTGAGACGACCCCTACCCTTGTCTTACTTTATTTTTTAGGAGCGGTAAAAACCAATGGCCCACGAACATAACCATAACACCGAAGCCATAGGCGATAAGCGTTTAATCGCTGCCATTGGCGTTAATGCTGCGTTAACTCTGGCACAAGTTGTTGGAGGAATACTTTCTGGCAGCTTATCGCTTATAGCTGACGCGCTACATAATTTGAGCGATGCCGCATCACTGGTTATTGCGCTAATCGCGCGTAAGATCGGTCGCAGGCCGCCGGATGCTTTTAAAACCTTCGGCTACCGACGCAGTGAAACCATAGCGGCCTTAATCAACTTGGTCTCGTTGATTATCATCGGTCTCTACCTTATTTACGAGGCTATAGGTCGGTTATATTCCCCTCAGCCTATTGAGGGTTGGACAGTGGTCGTGGTGGCGGGAATAGCCTTGATTGTAGATATCGCCACGGCCTTGCTCACCTACACAATGTCTAAGGACAGCATGAATATAAAGGCGGCATTCCTGCATAATGTATCGGATGCACTAGCCTCCGTCGGCGTTGTTGTCGCCGGGACATTGATTCTTTTGTACGGCTGGTACTGGACGGATACTGTAGTGACATTGATGATTGCTGGTTACGTGCTCTGGCAGGGCTTTAGCATGCTGCCTAAAACCATTCACTTGTTGATGGAGGGCGCACCAGAAGGAGTTTCCATCGCCGATATAATCAACGTCATGGAGCAAGTAGACGATGTTGAGAGTGTTCACCACGTACATGTTTGGGAAATCGCGGAACATACAATTGCATTGGAAGCCCACGTTGTCATAAAGAAGGCTAGTCTGCCTGATATCGAACGAGTGAAGACCGATTTAAAACGAGTACTCCATGAGCAATTCAAAGTCAGCCACTCGACACTTGAAATGGAGCTAGACGGCAGTGTTTGTATCGACACCAGGCAGGCCGACAATCATCGCAGCGAAGCATAAGCCTGCTTTGCTTTTACCGCTGTCACCTGACAGTTAGCTCGATATCAACGGAGCGAATTCGCGTGCGTCACTCGTTGGCGCTATGCCCTTGACCTTAGAAATGCTAACGGCATGTGGCCAAAGTAGCTCGCCACGAGGAGATCAGGCTAGGTCGTGGCACCTTCAGCAGGCTGCCGCGACGAGTAAGCCCCGCCAGTCGCTACCGCCGCCGACGCTCAGAGCCAGCGGCGGACTCGTGCACGGTAGCGGGCGAATGATTCGCCGAACAGTGCTTCCAGCGCCCACTCTTCGGGTGTGATCTGGAAACGGTTCATGTAGGGGTTTGGGGAGCAATGGAACCAAAAACCAACGTAAGCTCTGAATCCCACCGTAAAGGGGCTTTCCGATCTCCAGCTCACCCGCCAGGCATTACTCTCTGATCAGTGCCTCGATGATCGGGCAGATCGTTCCGCCGTCTCCCGCATCACATTGCTGCACCAGTTCGCCTAACAGTTGCTGCATGACGACCAAGTCGGCCATCTTCTGCTCGATCAACGCGAGCTTGCGTGCAGCCCGTGCTCGCGTTTCGGCACAGGCGCACGACTCATCCAGCGTCAGCAGTCCACCGACTTCCGAGAGCGTGAAACCCAGCGCCTGAGCCCGCTTGATGAAACGCAGTCGCTTCACCATGTCCACCGGATAGCGCCGATGGCCACCCAAGGGTTTGGCTGGTTCATCCAGCAGCCCGCGTCGCTGGTAGTAGCGGATCGTCTCGACGTTCACCCCGGCGGCGTCTGCCAGCTTGCCAATGGTCAGCTCTGTGGCCATCACTTTCTCCTTGATTCCGTACTTTGGTACGGAGTTTAGAATAGCACCTAGGCAATCAGGCTCAGGAGATGGGAATGGGGATGCAACTCACCGGGAAAGGCTCGCTGGTCGCGAGTTCGCTGACCGCCATCGGTGCGTCGGTGTGCTGTGTCGGGCCACTGGTGCTGTTGGCACTCGGTGTCGGCGGTACGTGGGTGGGCGCTCTGACCATGATGGAGCCACTACGCCCCCTCTTCATCGGGTTGACTCTACTGTTCCTGGGATTGGCATTCCGCAAGCTCTACCTGGTGCCACAGGTTTGTACGCCAGGTACACCCTGCGCCGATCCGCGCACGCTCGTGCGACAGCGACTCGTGTTCTGGATCGTCAGCGTGCTGCTGCTCGGCCTATTGGCCGTGCCGTGGCTCGCCCCGCTGTTCTACTGAAGGAGATTAACCATGCGCAAACTGCTGATCGCCGTGCTTTTCGCCTTGCCCTTCGTGGCGCTGGCGGCTCCCCCGAAAACCGTCACGCTCGACGTGCAGAACATGACGTGCGGACTCTGTCCGATCACGGTCAAGAAGTCGCTGGAGAAGGTGTCCGGCGTGAGTGACGTCCAGGTCAATTTCGACCAGAAGACGGCGACCGTCACCTACGATCCCGATAAGGCCCAGCCCGAGGCACTGACTGAGGCGACCGCGAACGCGGGATACCCCTCCACAGTGCAGAAGTGAGGTCACGATGAGCGCCATTGTCCTTGAGTCCGTGCTGACTTGCCCGCGCTGCGGCTTCGCCAAGCCGGAAACCATGCCCACGGACGCCTGCCAGTTCTATTACGAGTGCAGCAACTGCAAGGCGCTGCTGCGCCCCAACCCAGGGGATTGCTGCGTTTTCTGTTCGTTCGGCTCGGTGAAGTGCCCGCCGATCCAGCAGCAGCTTGGGTGTTGCTCATAGCGTTTAGGGGGATCACAGGTCGTCGTCTGGATTACGCAGTGGCCGCAGCTCGCCGCGCGCAACTTCTTCCGGTACCGCAAAGGAATACCGCCCGAGCATGTTGATGTGCTCGTAGATCAGCGGCGATAGCCGGGCCAAATCCTCTTCCAGCACTGGATAGCCGTGCTGCTTGAGCCGTTCCACGGCCGCCGTCATGTAGAGGGTGTTCCACAGCACGATGATGTTCACCACCAGGCCCAGAGCACCGAGCTGGTCTTCCTGGCCTTCGCGGTAGCGCTGGCGGAGCTCGCCGCGTTTGCCGTGGAACACGGCGCGGGCCAGGCTGTGCCGGCCTTCGCCTCGGTTCAACTGGGTCAGGGTGGCGCGGCGCTTGGACTCGTCGTCGATATAGGTCAACGTGTGCAGAGTCTTTTCGATCCGCCCGAATTCGGCCAGCGCCTGGGCCAGCCGGGTGGGTCTATCTCCCGTTTGCAGCGTGCGCATGATGCCAGTCGCCGGCACCCGGCCGAGTTTGAGCGAGCCGGCCAGGCGCAGCAGGTCGTCCCAGTGCTCGGCGATCAGGTCGAGTTTGACCGACTGGCGGGCCAGCCCGTTGAGCTTGCCGTAGTCCGCGTCCGGGCGCGTGCGCCAGAAGCGGGTACCGCCGACATCGGCCAGCCGCGGACTGAAGTGGTAGCCAAGTAGGCGGAAGAGCCCGAACACCACATCGCTGTAGGCCCCGGTGTCGGTCATGATTTGCGTCGGCTGCAACTCGGTCTGCTGTTCCAGCACGACCGCCAGCAACACCAGGCTGTCGCGCAGCGTGCCGGGCACGGTGATGGCGTTGAGGCCGGAGAATTGGTCGGAAATCAGGTTGTACCAGGTGACACCCCGGCCGGTGCCGAAATACTTCGGATTGGGGCCGGCATGCACGGTGCGCACCGGTACGACGAAGCGCATGCCATCGGCGGAGGCGACCTCGCCGCCACCCCAGACTTGGGCCAGTTCCAGTTGGCTTTGCGCTCCGACCAGGATGGCGTTAGCCGCTGACAGGGTGTCGTCGCGGATATAATTCTGGCTGACCCAGGACAGCCGGTCACGGCGCAGCGCCGGGTTGTCGGTGCGGATCAAGGGCTCCAGGCCGGTGTTGCAGGCCCCGCCCAACAGCACCGCGCAGAGGCTGGTGACCAGGTTGTCGGCGCGTGCATTGCGTTCGGAGACATGGGTGAAGGCCTCGGAAAAGCCAGTGCGGGCGGCGATTTCCAAGAGGATTTCCGGCAGATCGACACGCGGCATCAGGTCAGACACGGCCGCCCGCAGTTGCAGCAACGAGCAGGGCTCGTCCAGCTTGTCCAGCGCCCCGAGCGACAGTTCGGTCTTGCCCTCGGTGTTCTCGCTCAGTTGAATCGCCGGGTTGTCGGGCAGGCGCGCGGCTACTGCCAGCCAGGTTGCATCCAGCTCGACGGACAAGGCGTCCAGGGTGGTTTTGGCGTCGATGGTCAGGCCCAGTGACCGGCAGATGATCGGTCGCGCCGCCAGCCATTCGGCACCGTCGAGCAGGCCAAGGCGCGGGTCGGCATAGCGCCAACTGGGCGAGACGAAGACATCGCGGCGGCGCAGGGCCGTGCGCAGCGCATCGAGCGTGCAGAACACATAGGCACCCATGTCGAGGGAGCCATCTTCGCGGGTGATGTGCTTCTGCCAAGCCTTGGCCACGATCTCCTGCGGCGCGTCATCCTCTGGCTTCCGGCGCGGCAGGTTCAGTTGCAGCCACTCCAGACTAGCCGCCACGCCCTTGCCGGCCGGGCTGAAGCCGAAGCGGATGTGCTTGAGCAGGTCGGGCAGGAAGCGGCGCACGCTGCGGTAGCGCGCTTCCAATGCAAGAAAATAGACGTCATCTACCGGGCGGATCAGCGCGTTGACCTCTTCCAGGGCCTTTTCCAGGGTGGTCCTCGGCAGGTCGTTGAACAGCCGGGCGCGCACGTTGTCATCGCTGATCGAGCTGTCCAGCACGACCTTGCACGCGGCGGCGAGCGTCGCGGCCGACCGATCCAGGTCTTTCAGGCTGCGCATGCGGGCTTTCTTGTCGGCCTTCTCCGCGTTGCTGAACAGGTCGCGCAGCAAGGCCTCCAGGACTTCCAGTGCGTCGTCGTGCGCAGTCGCCTCCAGGCAGAGTGCGAAGGCCACCAGTGTCGCCATCCGCCGCGACGCCGGCAGCCGATTAATCGCGGTGACCTTGGCCGTGTTGGCGAAGCGGGCCAGGGCGGCGATACGGCTGGGAGGGATGTGCGCCGCCGCCGGCAAGGTGATGCCGATGCCGCGCACGTCATCGAGCCGGCGCAGTGCCCGAATCAACGCGGGGCCACTGACCATGACCGGGCCGGAGCGCAATTGATCCAGCCGGGAGCTGCGGTTGCCTTCGGCCACCGTCAGCAAGTCTTGCAGTTGCAATCGCTGTTCCTCAGTCACGCTGCGGCCCAGCGTAAACCAGAGGCGTTCTTCGACCCGACTGCGCAACTGGGCGATAAAGCGCTCTAGTTGAGACACACCAGGCAGGAGGACTTTCTGTGTGAACAGCCACGAGGTGGCTCGCTCAAACAGCACTCCCGGCCGGTCGGTGCCCGTCCAGCAGAGGGCATACAGCCAGCGGCTCAAGCGAAAGCCGATGCCCGGATCGGTGAAATGACGATAGCCAAAGCGGTTCTGAATATCGGTGGCATGTATCCAGCGGCGATGATCGCTATAGCGCTGGAGGCAGTCGGGGTCTGGAATCGCCAGTTGTCGGCAAAGCACCTGCAGGACTTCCACCGGCACGGCGGCGGGCTTGTCCGGCAGAACGCCAACGAAGCGGACGGTGGTCAGCAGAACGGCATAACCCAGACGGTTATGGTTACCCCGCAGCACCTGGATGGCTTCACGGTCTTCATCGCTCAGGTGGAAGTAACGTTCCAGCTCTTCACGGCTGGGCGAATCAACATAGCGGCCAAAACCGTCGCGTTGCTCTTGAGTCAGAAAACCGACCGGCATTGATCACAGCACCTCGACGCAGAACACGGCGGGCGTGACGATCCGCGTGCGTTCGATGTGCCCGCGTTGCAGCAGGCCGGCGCGGCGATCACCGGTTACCAGGTAGTCCGCATCGCCCGCCAAGGCCATGGCCAGCAAAAACGAGTCATCCGGATCATCGGCTTCGACCTCGATGGTCAGGCGCTCCAGTACCACAGCCCGTTGCAGGTTATTGATCATGGCGCCCACCTTGGCGGGCTGTAGGATGGCCTGAAGCTTGGGATAGCGGCTGGCTCGACGAATTTCATCGAGTTGCATCCGCGAGGTCACCACCTCGAAACGCGCCGCCCGCCAGGCACGGTAGATCGCATCGGGCGCGCCATGTGGCGAGATCAGGGCGCTGAACAGGATGTTGGTATCCAACACGACCCGCATCAGCGCTTACGTGCCCAGTCGAGCGCTTCGTCAACCGCGTTGGTCAATTCTGCCTCACTCAGATGGGCGTTAGCGGCCTTGGCCTGCTCAGCGCTCAGCTCCAGGATGTGTGCCCGTACCGCTTCTTCGATGAAGCGCGACAGGTCGCCCTTACGGCCGCCGCCCTGGCTGGCCAGAAACATCCGAAGCGACTGGTCGGTGTCGGCCGAGACGGCGACATTCCAGCGAATGGTATTCATAGCGTTCTCCGCTAATAGGTGTTTGTGTGTTTATACACCAATCACAAAGGGCGATGCAATGGTTCGACAAAACGATCCTTTTGTCGAACCCTGGCAGGCACTGACGCCAGGCCGTCCAAACGCATGAAAAGCAGTGCAGAAAAGTCGTTCAGTAAAACAAAGTCTGGATAACCGCCCCTATTTTCGGCAGCGGTGAACTCTAGCTAAGCCTTACGTTGGTTTTTGGTTCCACTGCTCCCCAAACCCCAATGGACGCCGCAACGCCTGCTCGACTGGGGCGAGCGGATCGGCCCCTACACGCGCCAACTGATCGATCACCAGCTGACCCACAAGCCGCACCCGGAGATGGGCTACCGCGCCTGCCTTGGCCTGCTCTCGCTGGCCCGCCGCTACGGCAATGCACGGCTAGAAGCCGCCGCCGAACGGGCCGTCCAGCTGCGCGCCTTCACCGGGCGCAGCGTGCGCAACCTGCTCCAGCAAGGCCTGGATCAGCAGCCGCTGCCCAAGCGTGCGGCTGAAACGGCCTTACCCGAGCACCACGAAAACGTCCGTGGCGCCGACTACTACCAACCCCCGCAACAGGAGCTGTTCGATGATGCCGCAACACACCCTGAATCAACTGCACCAGCTACGCCTGGAAGGCATGGCTCGCGCGCTGGAGGAACAATGGACGCTGCCGGCCAGCCACAGCCTGAGCTTCGATGAACGCCTCGGCCTGCTGCTCGACCGCGAACTGGCCTGGCGTGACAACCAGCGTCTGGTGCGACTGCGCAAGAAGGCCAAGCTCAAGTACGCCAACGCCTGCCTGGAAGATCTCGACCGCCGCCCGGGTCGCGCCTTGGACGAGCGCCTGATCGCCAGCCTGGCCAACGGCGACTGGATCCGCCAGCAACACAACCTGCTGCTGACCGGCCCGACCGGCGCCGGCAAGACTTGGCTGGCCTGCGCCCTGGGTAACCAAGCCTGCCGCCAGGGCTACACCACCCTGTATCTGCGCACGCCACGGCTGCTGGAACAACTGCGTATCGCCCACGGCGACGGCAGCTTCGGCCGCACCCTGCAACAGCTGGCCAAGGTCGACGTCCTGGTGCTGGACGACTGGGCGCTGGCCCCGCTGGAGGAAGGGGCTCGGCATGACCTGCTGGAAGTGATCGACGACCGCGCCGGCAACCGCTCCACCATCCTGACCAGCCAATTGCCCCTCGAACACTGGCATGGCTGGATCAATGACCCGACCCTGGCCGACGCCATCCTCGACCGCCTGGTGCACAACGCCTACCGGCTGACGATGAAGGGCGAGTCACTGCGCCGGAAAAAATCCGAGGAACAAACCGCATCGTGACCGATGCGATTACAATCCAGAACCCGCGCAACCGGGATGGAAGCACCGGTCACGTATTAGCGAAACGCTCGGTCACGTTCACCGAAATCCGCACCCGTCTGGATTGTCCTTGAGTCGAAACAGGTACGCGCCATATTCATATTGAGCACCGGGATGATCACTCTCGGCGGCACATTTGAACCAGTGCGTGGCCTGATCGATGGCCTCGCGAGACTTCTCGCCATAGCCGTCATCAACGCGAATCCACCCATAGACTGGCTTCTCTCGATCGGCTTTCTCTTTGAAGTAGACCCCTAGCGTATATCGAGCCTCCGCATCCTCTTCGAATATGGCTCTGTGGCTGAGATCTCGCTGGATGTGCAGGGTGGGTTCGATGACCTCATATTCAGGTGTGATTGAGCTGCCTGTTTTCAGCCAGTAGAGATGCTCAAAAAGCTCACGAGCGAGATGCAGTCCCTTTGTCACCATCGCAGAAAAGTCGAGGGTGCACGGAGCATATTCCTCCGGGTGTGCAGCCTTGTTTCCACTGTCGCGCAAGGTATCCAGAGCTGACAGTATCTTCCTGGATGAGCCCTGCGCGGTGCGCACCATTTCGATCTTGATGGCGATGTTGGACTCATACCCTGCCGACGGCTCTATCTCATCGCAGAACACAGCCGCAAAGCTGCGCAAGTGGGTAAGGGCGTACCCCGGAGTGATAAAAGCCAGGTCTTTAGCCTGCGCGTACAGCCCGGCCAGTTCGGGGCTGACGCTCTGTGCAAACTCGATGTCGTTCATAGGCGGCCAGAGGCGAAAGTGTGGCGAGAGTGGAATAAAAGTTTGGCGACAAGATACCGTCCAAACCTATGGCGCACGGTGTTCAGCCTCTTTACTCAGGCTTCGCACTTCCAGCTAGTCGTGCCGAAAAGTCGAGCTCCGGTATCAGTACTGCCCTGGCCTACGTAAGAGCGGTCTGAAACACGAGCGATATGAAAATCCACAGTGGGGAACGCATCCACCAACACCTTGAGATGTCGCCGATAAGCAACAAGTGTTGCTACGGCTATGCTTGACGGTTGAAGGGGCTCAATGGCATTCAAAACTTCCCGGATTGATCGCCCAGTATTGATAACACTGTCGACTACAACTACGGTACGCCCCTTAGCTGGCAACTCAGCGAGGCTTGAATCTTCGCTGTGGAGCACAAAAGAACTCCCGGGCAAGGAAGACCAGATTCCCTCAGCAACAAAAAGACCGGCCCTCATAAGCGCCACGATGATGGGCTCGCTTCCTGCTTTCACCCGGACACCTGTGGATGCACCTGCAACGTGATTAATCGCAATATCTTCAAGTAGAAGGTGGCGCGCAACTGATCCAGCCAACCTACGCCCGACGTTACGGTGCGCTTCAGCCAGAGCCGGCCCGGCCAGGTCGGCTTGGCGTGTTGTATTGACGAGCAAACGCATCATTGTCTCGTCGGAATGATCAATTAGCACTCCATTTTCCTCCCTGAATGATCATCTCGGCCGCTTCCGCAGCGGTGCATGTGGGTAGCCCATCAAAACGCCGATCATCTACCAGAAGATGACGGACAGAAGGCACTCCAGCCAATTCGGAGCGCAATGCAGGACTGCCCTTAGAGTCGGGAACGAACAACGCCATATCCGCAGCAGTAAGCATCGGTAGGTCGACAAGGCTATCGCCAGCAGCGATGACTATCCATCCCAGTTCTCTGAGTGCCCCCACAATATCGCCCTTGGACCTGGCTGAAATTGCATATCTATCTAGCTCTTGGTGACACCCTCCAAATACAGGAATTCGGTCATGGCCAGCATTCGACAGGGTGCGACGCCAGACCTGAGGAATGCCGGCGGTCACAACCATGACTGGAACCTGGTCGGCGAGGGTGTTCAGGATTTCTTGCCAGCAGGCCCGCAGTCGAATGGCATCAGCCACGCGCTCAAGCTCGGATACATACGCCTCTTTGGGGATTGCTGACCAGAGACCCGAAACGGCGGTAAACGCCTCATCCTTGTAGCCGAGCTGTTCGAAAGTGCGTCGAATCGAGCCCTCAATCCCAAGCGCCCGCCCGACAAGCAGCCCGGTATCTTCGATACAAAGAGTCCGATCGGCATCCAAAACGAGGCAGGCTCCCAAAGGGTGCCCATTACACAAGGGTATGTAGCTTTCCAGCTCCTCGCTTAAGGCCTTGCCTGCAAGGGTCGGCAAACCAGGTCTCATGACGCATTCAATGGGGCAATCCTGTCGAGGAACTCAGCTATAGCCTGCAGCCGCTCGGGCAGATCACACTCGGCCAGTTCGAGCAATGGCACACCCATATCTCTCGCAAGTCTGCGCCCCTCCAGCAGCTCAACCTCGATGTGAGCAGAGATATCATCGATCGACTCAGCGCCACGGGAACGCCCATCGTTTTCTCGCTGCGCTAGCACCGACTTAGGCTGGGGGTGTATTAGCACAAGGGCTTTGAAAAACGCCTTGTCTTCAGGTGTGAAAATAGGCTCAAGCACGCCAGTAGTTCTGTTTCGAAGGGTGAAATGTCCGTCAACGAGCAGGCGCCCTGCACATTTCTTTTGAATCCGGCGCAACTCGTGAATGGACTGTTCACGCACGGCGCGGCGCCGCTCAGGAGCCCAGCCGTCAAGATCATGTACGGATGATGGCGCAATAATCGTTTTAACGATGGATGAGCCCGTTACTTGCGTGTCCCGCATTTCACGCTCCACATGCGCGCGAAGCAGGGTAGTTTTGCCTGCCCCAGGAATACCACCAACACAGATCGCAACTCTCTTGGAAATAACCTCCGCGTATTGGCTCATACGATTCTTGCTTCCGCACTTCGAATCTCTGCATCCAACCAGTCGATAGCCCTCGCTTCTAATCGGGGAATACGATCATCCGGCTGTACTCCGGCTGGAACTAACTCAAGCCCCATCATAGGTGTACAGGTTGCACACGCAGGCAAAAACAGTATCCGGTTCATATACGCACGCACATCATCAAGCGTGGTCCCCGCGGTGATGGCCAGCCCCTCATCGTCCCTTGACAGTTTTGCGATTCGAGAGCAAATGAAAAGCCGGCCGCGCTCGACCGTGGCACAGTGGCGCCGATACCAGCAATCATCAAACATTGCTTGGGCTTGCTCATCTGAGACTTCGCGTTCATCGCTCCAGGGATCCCAGCCCTCGTCATTCATCCGGAAAATAAGTTCCACATGGGGTGCGACAAGGGAAATCCACGTGCGATAACGATCGAGAATCGTGCCGCCCAGGCCATAGACACTGACGCTCAAGCGATCGATATGCTGTAACGAGGTCTTGGTCAGCCCGCGCGGCGTCAGGCCATTGGTGACTACCTCCAAGCGCTCCGCAATGCCAACTGCGGAAAATCTCGCCAATGCACGCTCCAGCAAGCGCCCATCGATAGTCGGTTCTCCCCCTAGGACAGCTAAGCTCTGAACTCTGACGCCCGCCTTGAAAAGGTTTGCAAGTGTCTCGGCGAGTTCAGCTACAGGCTCACCAATGGATGGCAAGGGCTGTTTGGGAACCAGGAACCCACAATGAGCGCAAGCTAGAGTACAACGTGAAGTTATCGATATCTCCAGCTCTCGAATATGAAATGTCTCTTCCATTAGCTCCATCATGGAGACTCCAAACATCCAAATAATACCGTGCCGTCCAGCACGAAATTCAGGCCAGTGCTCATCCGCCCTTTCAGCCGATCATACATCACCGTTAAAAGACGCAGACCTGTTCGCTCGTTCCGTGAGCTGGAAGGAGACAGCCACGAGGGTCTGCTATTGGCCGGTTAGCGACAGTCTGATTTCGACCGTCGCAATATATGGTCAGACCTCGGTCTGCTCAGCCATTTCCAGAGCGTCATCGACCTCAATCCCAAGATATCGAACGGTGCTCTCCAGCTTCGTATGGCCGAGCAGAAGTTGAACCGCCCGTAGGTTCTTCGTCCTGCGATAGATCAGCGATGCCTTTGTACGTCTCATCGTGTGAGTGCCATACATGGCTGGATCAAGGCCTATGGCTTTTACCCAGCCTTTGACGATACGAGCGTATTGACGAGTGGATAGATGGTCCGATGTATGCAGCCTGCTCGGGAAAATGCAGTCCTGGCTACGGAGCTGGGCTTGATGTATCCAGGCCGCGAGAGCAGACCGTGTTTGCTCGGTAATCTCGAACTGCACTGGTCGCTTCGTTTTCTGCTGCATAACCATTGCTCGTGATGACACATGCTCGCCATGAGCAATGTCGCACACACGGAGCTTGGTTAAGTCGCAGGCTCGAAGCTTGCTGTCAATGGCCAGATCGAACAGAGCCAGATCCCGGGTTCGTTCTGCAATTTGAAGCCTTACTCGGATGGCCCAGATATCTTTCAGTCGGAGCGGGGTTTTCTGCCCGACCAACTTTCCTTTGTTCCAGGGCTGACGGCTGCAAGTAGCAATGATGTTCATGGCAAGTCCTCCACATGTGGGAGGACAAGCATGGCTAGCCAGAGCAGCTGTCGCTAACCGGCCAGAGGTAGCCGGTGGCGCTGCGTTCGAAGCAGCCCAATTGATATTTTTGAAAAACTTAGGAAAGACGCTTTCGGGCACCATGCGCGCATCAACATCCGGATGCTATTCATGGCGACTCTGAGGCTACTCTGCCGATTGAAAACTGATCCAGGTGTTCAATTGCTTCTGCCCAATTTCTGAGCAGGAGAACACAGGGGGATCAGCATGCTTATGATGGGCGTTCTGCTATCTTGTCAGCCTGTGCCGTGGGACTTGCTGGTGACGGTTCGCCGTAACCTCCCCCTACGGACGCTAATTTCTTTCGGCGTACAAGCGAGGCGAAGGAAGCATGACCCGGACGGTGAAAGTTGAGCAGCATGAAGACGGTAGCCTAATCGTCCCACTGCCTAACGACCTGCTTGCGCAACTTGGCGTCGGAATTGGCGATGTTCTGTATCTGGCCGAGGAGTACGTAGGCACGACGCGCTGTCTGATGCCAACTAAAACACCGCAGATCCCTGATCCGTTCGAGGTGCTGGTCGAGCACCGGAATAACGAAGCGGCAGGTACGTGAGATGAGTAAGCCGACTGGGGGCGCTGTGTCGCTAGAGCAGGAAAGGTTCGATCAGACCCTCCAGGCCTTGGCTGACGTGGATGCTTGTCGCGTGATCGACCACCAAGCGGTACAGGCCTGGGCCGACAGCTTGGGCACCGAACCTCCGCTGCCGACTCCGTATTTTCAGTACACGCGATGAATGTTCGATCAGAGATAACCAGCGAACGTCGCCCTCAGATGTCTCTCTGAAATCTATGCGGTTTGGCCGAGCGCTGCCTGTTTAGGGCGTCAGCGCTCGGCCAAAAGCAGACGCTTAGGGGCAAACCTCTAATATGAATCTCTGCGAGTCGACTCAACGACGGTTAAGGCTTACAGCTACAGCTCTCCGGCATGCCAGCGGGCCTCTTGGTTAGCTAGCGCCTGTGAAATTGCAATCAGCTCATTTGATGGCAGTTGTTCCGGCAGCGGGTCAAGCCCCGCGCTGGCGAACAGTTGGCCGTAGCTATTGCGCAATTCGGCATATGCCAGGTCACGGCGCAGGTTGGCCTGTAGTGCATTCAGTTCGCCCTGAATCAGCTCCAGTTCGCCAATGCCCTGGGCTTTATAGCGGTTACGCAGTTGCTCGACGATTTGGCTATCGAGTCCGGCCAGTTGTTGGCTGGTCTGGAACTGGCGCTGTGATTCGTTGAAGTTGGCATTGGCTACATAGAGCTGCGCCAGAATCGCCATGGACATGGCCTGACGGCGTGCTTCGGCTACTTGCTCACCGGCTTTGGCGACATTGATGGAGGCAGGGGCCGACAGCACATTGAACAGGTTCCAGGTGATCTTCACGCCATAGTCGGCCCAGCTCTGGTTAACCAGAAAGCTGTTGCTGTCGTAGTGGCCGCCGGCCGAGAACTCCAGACCTGGCAACAGACGCAGCATCGCCTTGCGTGTTTCTGCGGCGCTGATGCGCGCCTGGTAGTCCTGCTCACGCAGCTCCGGGCGGGTAGCCAGGGCTTCCTGCTCTAGTACGCCAAGGTCAACCTTGAGCTGGGGCACTGGGTAATCATCGCTGGCCGCCAGGCTGACAGTACTGCCGATTGGCAGGTTGATCAGCGTAGCCAGCTCGGTTTTGGCCAGGGATAGAGCGCGGCGCTGATCTTCCAACTGGCGGGTGGCTTCGATCAGGGCACGCTGGTAGCTGAGGGCCTGAATCGGGTCGCCGATGCGTTGCTCACTCAGGCGTTGGCTGTTATCGCGCGCCTGATCGACCCGCACCATCAAACTGTCTATCTGGCTGAGCAGGCGTTCTGCCGCCAGGGCGCGCCAATAGGCCGAACGCACATCCTGGATGATGGTATTGAGCACCTTGCGGCGGCGCTCCTCAACGATCAGGCGCTGATCGCCTTGCTGCTTAGCGCTGACGTAGGCCACGCCAAAGTCCAGCACGTTCCACACCATGGTCAGGTCAGCTACTCCACGGTCGCGATCCTGCGAGGTGGAGGGCTCAAGCGACTGGGTTCCGGTCTGAATGCTCTCACTGCTGGAGGCGCTGACATTGTCGCGCCCAGCGTAGCCTGCGGAGAGCGCCATGCGCGGCAGCATGTCGAAGGTGGCGAGGTCGACCTGGCGCTGCGCCAGGGCTTCTTCCATCACCTTAAGGCGGCTTTCAAGGTTGTACTTGACCGCGCGGGCCATGGCGTCATGCAGGGTCAGCGGGCCATTGAGCGGCTCCTGATCCTTGAACATGTTCTGCAGGTCAGTTTGGGCGCGTTGTTCGCTGACACTGCGGTCGATGGGCTGACTGGTGACGGCACAACCGCTGATGGCCAGCGCAAGCAGGCTTACGCCGAGCATTTTTTGGTTTTTATTCATCCTTGGCCGCCCCCTAAAAACGGCTTGAATCTTGTTATTTAATTTTGTCGTCGTATTTAGGCTTGTGTTTGTACGCTCTCAAGCTGACCCAGTGCCTGGGCCAGTTCGCGCACCTGGCGTTGCTCGACCTCGTGCAGTTCGTGCAGTTGCTGGCTAAGCGTTGGTGCGCCAAACGTGCCAGGCCGAGATCCTTCGGTACTGCCCCATTTCTTGCCATCGAAGACTTCCAGTTGTTCTGTTTCCTGCTGGCTGTCTTGGCCGAATATGTTGGAGAGTGAGCTGGAGCCGAAGACCCCGCCATCTCCACCACCGAAGCCTAGGAATCCACTTCCCGAGCCATCGCCGCCAATGTCATTGGAGCTGCTGGCGAAGACCTGTGCAATATAGCTCGGTGCAAGGGCGTTTTGGTTGATAAAGATATTGCCCAAGGTTGGGATACCGCTACCGATGGTTGGTATCTCGAACAGTGGTGGCGGAATGAGTGGCGACTGGGTAGTCGACGGTGAAGGCACGGGGGTCGTTGGCTGCAAGGGTGCAGGTGGTAACGCGGGTGGCTGACTTGGTGGGTTGGCGCGGAACTCCGGGTCGCCATTCTCGATTACCAGTGCCTGCGCTGTATCGACGGCGTAGTTGTTGGAATCGGTGCTGCCGGTGCCGGCATTGCCTGCCAGGTCGGTGTAGCCGGTGTTGTCCAGGGTGATGACGTTGCTGGTGTTCTCGACGCTGGCTGTCGGGGTGAATATGGCGGTCCAGGTAATCCCCCCGTCGCCGCTGGACAGACCGCTGAGTACACCGTTGGAAACGGTGAAGTCGGCGCTGGTAAGGCCGCTGACCGCTTCGTTGAAGGTGATGGTCACCGTGCTGGTTTCACCTGCGGCGAGCGCAGTGTCGGCAACGACGATACTGGCACTGGGACGCAGCGAGTCGATGGTGTAGGTCTGGCCGGTGAAAGCATTGCTGATAAGGTTGCTGGCGTTATCGATGATCCCGGCACCAGTGGCGTTCAGACCCAGGCTGCCAAGCCCGGTAATGGTGTCGACCGTTACTTGATAGGTACGTGGATCAATCTGTGTCAGCGACTGCAGTGTGGCGTTGACGCTGCCGCTGGTTGCCAGGCTGAAATCGCCAATATCGACGCCACTGACATCTTCGCTGAAGGTCACGGTAAAGGTGACGCTGGATGCATTGGTGGGCGAGGCCGCGTCCAGGCTGATGGCGTTTATTTGCGGGGCAACGGCATCGACCAATACGCCGGTCGTGCTGCCTACTGCGTTCAGCGTGGTGGTGCTGTTGTTGCCAGCCGTATCGCGCAGATTGCCGCCATTGGCATCAATGCTGCTGCCCAGACTGATGCCGTTGCTGTCCATCTGACCGCTAGCCACTGTCAGGCGGAAGACCAGTGCGCTTGTGCCTGAGCCCGATAGGTAGCTGGCATAGGCAGTGCCACCGGTATCCAGGGTGATCGCTATGCGGGGCGTGCCCCCGCTGGTATCGACTGTTACGTTCTCCGACAGATTGACGGTGAAGTCCAGGTTGTCGCCCGCTACATAAACGCCATTGGCCGGTACCGATACCGAGCTGACAGTGGCTGCAACCCCATCGATGACAATGGTTTCATTGGCGGCCAGAGAGCCAGCAGTGCCCGGAGTCGGCAGGGTGAGTACGGCATTGTCGGCGGTGATGTTCTGGATGGTCGCGCCATTGAGCGACAGGGCTGCAGTGGACTGGTAGTCCAGGTCGGCGCTGAGGTCGCCGGGTTGCACGGTATAACTGAAGGTCAGTGTGTTGCTGCCGGAGCCGGATACATAGGTCGCGATGCGGTCGGTGAGGCCTGTCTCCAGCAGCAGTGTGGGCGTGCCGCCAGTGGTGTCGACCGTCACTGCCTGGTTGAAGGTGGTGGTGATGGTAATGGTATCGCCCACTTTGTAGCTGCCATCCGGTGTGGAGGCGCTGACATCGGTTATCCGCGGGTTGAGGCTGTTGACCGTGATATTGACGTTATCGGTATCGGTCTGTGTACCACCGCTGCCGCTGCTGCCCAGGTCACTGGTGGTGATAGACAGGACAGCTGCACCGTTGTAGCCGCTGGTAGGCGAGTACGTCAGGGTGGCCAGGGCGGCGTTAATATCGGTAATGCTGCCGCTAAAGACCAGGCTGGAGTCCGCGGTGCCATCGCCAGTGGTGAATGACAGACCAGCGGTGCCGGCGAGTGTCAGCACGCCATTGGTGACACTGAGCGTCACTTCGACACTATTGGCGCCAGCATCCACGTCGCCGATGCTGATCTGGTTGCCGTTGCCATTACTGAATACCAGGCTGGCATCCTGGTCAACGCTCTGCGCCGCAGGTATCGAGTTGACCGGGGCATCGTTCACCGCGGTTACATCCAGGGTCAGCGTGGTGCTGTCGGTCAGTGCGCCGCCGCTGCCGGAGTTGCCGCCATCGTTGATCTCGATGGTCAGCGTGACGTCCGAAGTGACGCTGCTGGCGGTGGTGAATACAACGCCAGCAGCCGAGATAAACGTGTTGATGTCGCTGATGCTGCCGGTCAGGGTCATGGCGCTGCTGGTGCCGCCGACGGTGACGCCAGCGGCGCTGGTTGCGCTCAGGCTGCCGCTGGGGACCGACAGGGTCACGGTCACCGGCGAAGTGCCGGCGTCGACGTCACTGAAGCTGATGCCGCTCAGGTCGCCCGGCTCATCCTCGAAAATGGCGATGGATGGGGGCGCGGTGATCACCGGCGCATCGTTGACGGCGCTGACCACCATGTCGAAGGTATCGCTAACGCTGCCGCCATTGCCGTCGTTGGCGGTCACTTCAATGCTCAGCGTGCCGGCATCGGCGTTGCTCGGCGTGCCGCTGAAGGTGCGGGTGACTGGGTCGAAACTGAGCCACGCGGGTAGGAGGCCGCCACCGGCCAGTTGTGCGGTGTAAGTCAGGGTGGCACCAGCATCCACGTCGCTGAAGGTGTTGGCGGCGAATTGGAAGTTGAAGGCCGTGTCTTCGCTGGCATTCTGGTTGGCAATGGCATTGGCCAGTGTGGGGGCATCGTTGGTATTGGCCACGACGATGCCGAAGGTATCGGTAACGCTGCCGCCGTTGCCGTCGTTGGCAATGAGATCGATGCTCAGCGCACCAACATTGGCATTGCTCGGCGTGCCGCTGAAAGTGCGGGTGACTGGGTCGAAGCTGAGCCAGGCGGGTAGGAGGCCGCCACCGGCCAGTTGCGCGGTGTAAGTCAGGGTGGCACCGGCATCCACGTCGCTGAAGGTGTTGGCGGCGAACTGGAAGCTGAAGGCCGTGTCTTCGCTGGCATTCTGATCGGGGGTCGCGTTGGCCACAGTGGGGGCATCGTTGGTATTGGCCACGACGATGTCGAAGGTATCGGTAATGTTTGCGCCGTTGCCGTCGTTGGCGATGACATCGATGCTCAGCGTGCCGACATGGGCGTTGAGTGGCGTGCCGCTGAAGGTGCGGGTCAGTGCATCGAAGCTGAGCCAGGCGGGCAAGGCGCCGCCGCCGGTCAGTTGCGCGGTATAGGTCAGGGCACCGGCATCCACGTCGTTGAAGGTGTTGGTGGCGAACTGGAAGTTATAGGCCGCATCCTCGGTGGCATTCTGGTTGGGAATGGCGTTGGCCACAGTTGGGAGATCGTTGACCGGTGTGACATTCACCGTGACATCGGCATTGCTACTGGTGCCGCCATCGCCGTCGCTGACGGTGATTCGTACGGTACGCGCTGCGCTATTGGGGTTGTCGTTATTGCTGTTGGAGTAGGTCAGGTTGCGTACCAGCGCCTGAACGGTAGCAGGCGTGGCGTCGCTGTCGAGGGTGATGACCAGGTTGCTGCCCGCATTACCTCCGCTGAACGTGCCTATCTGCGTGCCGCCATAGCTGATGACCGAGCCGGATACGCCGATCTGGCCGGCGCCTGTGCCCTGGTTGCGGATGGACAGTACGTCCTCCGCACTCACTCCGTTGCCGGTGATGGATACGGTGACATTGCCCGTGTCGAAGTTGGCCGAGTCGCTGTCGGTCACCGTGGAAAGGGTATTTGTGTCCAGCAGCACGGGGCTGCCGCCTTCGGTGAAGGTCACGGAGTCGCCGTTGAGGCCGCTGAGTACGGGGGCTGCATTGGAGCTGCCGATCACGACATTGTTGAATCCGTAGTACATGCCGTTGTTGGCGCCGGCATAACCAAACACGATCTTGTCGGCTGACTGAAAGTCTATGTCGCTGAGCACATTCGTCTGGTTGATGGTGTAGATGCCGCTAGCGGTGTTCAGCGGTATGAAAAATTCCGCGTAGGCAACCTGTGCTCCATCCCTGTAGGCCGTGACCGTATGCAGAATGTCATTGCTGGTCCAGGGGGAGCCGGGATAGGAAAACCACTGATGGTCGACGAGGGTGATACTTTCGAAGTTGAATTGACTGCCGTCGGCAGATTCTATGACCATGCGATCAGGACGGGGATTGGGGGCTCCGCCTCCGTTCCAGTAAATATCCGATGCAAGCGTAGGAATATCGGGATACAGAGGATCGCCGTTTTGATCAAGATCATCGTCAGGATGCCAGCCGATCACGTTACCAGCGGTGTTTCCGGACGAGTCGATAAAGTAGATGTTCAGATCAAGTCCTGACAGATCCAGGGTGCCACCTTCGCCGTCGTTGAATACTGATCCGAAGTCCTGGTCACCCGTCATGCTGTAGGCAAGGGTGCCGCCATCGAGCTTTGCCTGATAGGACTCCAGCGACAGCGCTGCCGCCTCCACCCCACCGATGTGCACTTCCAGTTCGCTATCGCCGCCAACGCTGCTTGAGCCTGAGTCATCGTTGCTCGCCGCCACGTCGGTGCCCGTAGCGCTTGCCAGGCGTTGAATGAAGTCGGCGCCCTTATCGCCGCTGGCGACATCGCATCCGTAAAGCAGCAGGTCGCCCTGTTCGCTGAACACGCTTCCGAGCTGGGCCAATACATCGCTGCGGGCATCGAGGGTGCCTGCATCGATCCAGGTGTTGCCAAGCAATAGCTTGCCTGCGCCGCCGTGGCTGAAAATATGGATCGCATCGATGCCTTCACGCCCCTCCAGGTAGTCGGCGATCTGCTGCAAACCATCCTGGCTGCTATCGAGCACGACCACTTCGGTGCCTGGTGCGAGGCCGTCGATCAATTGCTGCTTATTGGTGACCTGGCCATCGATGAACACCACTTCCTGGCGCTGGTCGGCGGTGCCGGCGGTAGGCGTGGCTGCCAGTCCGTCGTGGTTGGAGGCATCGGTGGGGGTGCTTTCCTGAGCGTCGGGAGTCGCGGTGGGCTGATTCGCGGCGGCATCGGCCACGGTGGCAGCCACGGCGCCGTCGAACAGCATGCGTGGTTCGAGGGACATAGCTAGGGGCGAGCGGCTAGGCGCTGCGCTGGTGGTGTTCGCGGTGTTCTTATTCTTGTTCCAGAACATGGCGCAGATCCCTCTGATTGCATTCGGCCACTAATTAAGTCAGCGAATTTCGCTGGCTTGCGTCGCTGTTGTCAATGGCCGCGTACGGCCAATCTGACCGAACGGACTAGAAACCGCTCTCGCGCACCCCCAGGGCGGCGACTCGGCGCCAGACGGCGGCGAGGATGGATTCGCGGCGACCGTCGAGTATGACTATGCCTAGCTGCGGCTGCGCGGGGGCCGTTAGCACCTGTTGCGGGGCCAGATGCACACCGTACTGGGCCTGTAGTGGTTGAGCGCGTTGCTGCTCGTCGCGACGCACGGCAATCGGCCCGCCGTGATCCGATGCCAGCGCGACTTGGTCGAGATAGGCAGCAGCGGTGGTGTCCACCTCGCTGAGCGTCACCGCCAGCGCTGGGCGCAACGGGTCGGCGCTGGCGATAAAGTGGCCGCTGCTGCCGGGTTCAACACGCCACAATGATTCTTCTGCCAGGTAGCCGCGCAGACGTACCTGCTGTGCGACGACGCGCAGCAGCGGCTGTTGCGGCGACAACCACAGCCCAGAGACCAGCTCTGTCGGCAGGTCACGCACCACGCCGTCGTGTGGCGCGCGCAGCTGCAGGCGTTGACGCTGAGCGGCGAGCCCGCGGTATTCGGCGACGGCGGTGGCCAGGTTCTGTTCGAGGATGGCGCTGTCGGCCGCCGTCTCGCTACGCCCGGCCTGCCGTTTGAGCTGCAACTGAAGAATCTCGATTTCACTGCGGACGATGGTCAGCCGCGACTCAAGGTCAGGGGATTCAAGTTCCAAGAGCAGCTCGCCGCTGCGCACCACTTGGCCATTGCTGGCGTGTCGCTGCTTGAGGCGCGCAGCTAGCGGCGCATGTAGCGCACTGACCCGGCTGGCTTCAAGAAACGCTGGAACTTCCACAGCGCTGCGCCAGGGCACCAGCAGAATGCCCAGCAACCCGAGTAACGCTATGCCAAGCAGCAGGCTTTTGCCTGGATGCGCCTGTTCACGGCGTTGCCACCACTCCTGCATCTCACGCCAGATCGGCAGGCCGATAAACCACGCCAGTTCTACCAGCATCAGGAAGATGCCCAGTAGTTTGAAAAACATGTGGTACACCGCCACGGCGATGCCGATAAACAGTGCGGCGCGCCATAGCCAGGAGCCATAGCCCCAGATCAGCAATCTGCGCTGCATGTTCGCTGACCAGGGTTCTGGCGCGGGTTCGCCGAAGCCGAACAAAGTCTCGCGCAGGTGCCAGCGGCACAATGCAAAACCACGGCCCTGCAGGTTGTCCACGTCCCACAGGTCACTGAGCAGGAAGTAGCCGTCGAAGCGCATAAAGGGGTTGAGGTTGATCACCAGGGTCGTGATCCAGGTGGCGCTGGCCAGCATAAAGGCCGCGGTACGTGCTGGGCCGTCCGGCAGCAATGACCAGGCGAGCAACGCGATGCAGGCCAGCAACAGTTCCGCGAGTACGCCGCCAGCGCCGATCAACAGGCGGGAACGACGGTCGTTGACGCGCCATGCGTCGCTTACATCGGTGTAGAACATCGGCAGCATGACCATAAAGGCCAACCCCATGCTCTGTACGCGGCAACCGGCACGCTTGGCCATATAGGCGTGGCCAAACTCGTGGCAGAGCTTGGCAAAGGTCAGGGCGATAGCAAAGGAAACAGCTCCGCCGAGGCTGAACAGATGCGGGAAGGTGGCGATAAAGCGTTCCCAGTCGCGGGCAGCCAGAAACACGCCTAGGCATAGCAGTACGGGCAAACCGTAGCGCAGCAGGCCTGGTCCGTGACGATTGAGCCAGGGCCATGTGCGGTCGAGAAAGGCGTCTGGCCGCCACAGCGGAATACGGAAAAACAGGTATTGATGCAGCAGTTTCTGCCACAGCCCCTGCCGCTGATGAGCCGATTTGCTGGCGTAGCTTTCACGCTGCTCGCTGTCGAGGGCGGCAATCAGGTCGTGGCCACGGAGAAAACGCAGCAGCTCCTCCAGTTCGCTGTTACCTAGCGGCAGGCCTGGCTCGCGATTGGCAGCGTGCAACACACGCTCGGTATCGCCCAGTTGCCAGTGCCGCAGCAAGCGCATGGCGGCTGCGCCGAGTTTGAAATAACGACCACGCAAGGGGTCGGCGAGGGTCCATTGCGGTGCGCCGTCCAACGTCGGGCTGGCGGGAGACAATTGCAGATCAGCACGCAGGACGGGCAGTTGCATCTACAGTCCTACCGTCTGGCGCAGAGCGGCAAGCGGCCGCCGCAATAAGTAGAAAGCTAGTGGGCCGCGTTCGCCATAGATTTTTGCCGTGCCGCGCAGACCGATCCGCGGTGGTGACTGATCAAACGTGGCATCCAGACGATAGGCAAGCTGGCCGCTGGTCGTCTGTTGCGCTTCGTAAGCACTGCGTTGCAGGCGCGCGGAGTGGCTATGCAGGGGGGCGCTGTCGAGGAATAGATCGATTTCGGTGCCCGGTTGGAAGTCCAGGGCATCGGCTACAGCCAGTTCGATACGCAGTTCGGCCTGATCAGGGGCGGCGATTTCCATCAGTCGCTCCCCCGTTTGCACCGGCTTGCCGGTCCAGCGCTGGGCGTCGGCGAACACCGCGATGCCGTCGCGCTCGGCGCGTACATCACTGCGTGCCAGCAATTCACGGGCATAGTCGCGCTCTGCACGTTTCTGTTCCACACGGGCGGCGTACAGGTCAATCCGTGCGCTCGAGTCGGCGTCGGTAAAAGCCCGCTGGCTATTGGCTTTGAGTTCCGCCTCGGCAACATTCAGGCTGCGTTCGGCTACATCAGCCTGGGCCTTGATGCTGGTGGCATCGAAGCGCAACAGGATGTCCCCTTTACTCACAGGCTGGTTGGGCTTGACCAGGAACTCGGTAATTACTCCGTCCAGCGGCGCGGCTACTACCTGGCCGCCCAGGGGAACCACCTGCGCCGGGGCCAAGACTGATTGGCGCACCGGTAGTAATAACAGCAGCAAGGCGGCGAGCGTGGCACCTATGACTTTCTTGCGCGGCCAGCGCAAACGCCAGGGTTTACCAGGTTGCAATGCCAGCCAGGCATGGCTGTAGGCATCGCCCAGTTGTATCAGCAGCGCCTGTTCGGCGTCAGTCCAGGGGTGGTCGCGGGCAATCCACAGCCCGCCATATGGTTGTTGCTGTTTATCTAGTAACGGCAACCAGAACACGGCTGCCGCCGACAGGCTCTGCCAGTCAGCCTGGGATTGAGTATCCAATGACTCCGCAGGAATAACCTGCGCCTGTGTCGAGCGGCCCTGAGTCAGAAGCTGACTGGCAGCGTGTTCGACAAAGGCAACAAACGGAGCGTTAGGCTCAACCACGCTGACACCGGTCAGTGCGCGCACCTTGCCGGCAATCAGCAGGGCTGCATGGCGATAGCCGAATAGGCCTTGGGCGTCATTGGCCAGAACATAGGCCAAGCTATCGATGTTCTTTGCCGCACGGGCCTGGCGTTCGAGCTGTAGGAACTGCGCGAAGACCCGTTCAGCGAGGCCTGGTACTGCCGCGCTCATTGTGCCTCCGCAAACTGTGCGCTGCCGCTCATGCCGGCGAGCAGACCCTGAGTCTCCGGCGGCAGGCTGCCGATCAGCTGCAGGGTCTGGCTGCCTTCGTCGATGCGTGCTCCCATACGTTTGATTTCGACCTGTAAGGGCTGACCGGTTTCATCCGGAGTGAACTGAAATGTCGCACCGGGTTTCAGACGGCCGAGCCAACTCGACGGCACCAGCAGATGGACTTCCAGCGTGCGGTTGTCGACGATCTCCAGCAGGGCCGTGCCGCCTGCGACACTTTCGTGGGGTTGCACTCGTCGCTGCACCACGCTGCCATTGAAAGGGGCGGTGACGCTGCAACGTTTGACCTGCACCTGATAAACCTGTGTTTCCGCGAGTGCCTGGGCCTGCTTGGCTTCGGCAAGCGCCACTTCAAAACGGCCAACCGAGTTCAGGGCTGCCAATTGCTTTTTGTGAGCGAGCTCTTCACGCGCGGCCCGGCCCGCCGCTTGGGCTGCATTGAGCTGGGCCTGATAGGCGCTGCAGTCAAAGCGCACCAGTACATCACCCTTCTTGAAGTCCTGACCATCGGTGTAGGGCATTTCGATGATGCGTCCGGCCAGCTCGCTGGAGAGCACTGCCTGATCGCGGGCACGTAATACGCCGCGAGCGGCACGCTCTGTACCTACTGAAGTTGGAATGTCGAGCAGAGGGTCATCCAGTGGCTCCTCCGCCCACGCTGAAGTGGCCATTAGGCTTAGCAGTGCCCAAAGCATAATTTTCATACAGACTTCCCTAATGTCGACGCCTCACGGGAGTTTACTAGAGAACAGCTGAGCAATAGGAACGTAGTTGAGAAGTGAGTCGCCCCTCGCTTTTTAGGTGCATTCGAGTGGCTGCTTTTGGCCGGTTAGCGACGGGCTGACTTCGACCGTCGCTATGCATGGTCAAACCTCAGTCTGCTCCGCCATCTCCAGGGCGTCATCGACCTCAATCCCCAGATACCGAACGGTGCTCTCCAGCTTCGTATGGCCGAGCAGCAATTGAACCGCCCGCAGGTTCTTCGTCCTGCGATAGATCAGGACTAGTGTCAAGGACTGCAACTGGTAGCCACTGCCTGAAAATTAACTCCTTGGAGGAGTCGAGATGACCGAAACTCTGTTGCGCAGCGCCGGAGACTTTCCAAATAAGTCAGCGGTCGAATATGCGACGATCCTCATCGATGTCCAAGAAGACAAATTACCTGTGAACTTGCTCCCCGGGGGGCACTCGGGGTGCTTGGCAGATGGTCCTGCTTACGTTGGCCACTTCTACCCGTCACCAACAGGCCGTTTGATGAACAAGGAGCTGTTCTTGGACAGCGTTGAGCTTGCAGAGCGTTTCTGCGATTGGTTGAGGGTGGCCTTCACCGGGCGGCCATACGCTGACGGCTATAGGATGACCGTTGAGGTGAGAACAACAACCTCGAAGGTCACTGCCACGAAAGGCCGGATGAAACACTCTGCAGCTGTCCGGGATCTGTTGAACGTAGATGTGTAGGCGCACCTGGTGCCACCTAGTAAGCTCGGCCGCCCCAGCCAGCAATCAACCCGGAGATCAGCATGATTGGAGCAAGGACACGATATTCGCTCGTTCAGTTTCTTGGCCTACAGGAACCCGACGTTACCCGTATTCTGCTGCAGAAATACAATGTGCCGGATGTGTCATTACCTCCATTGCAGCTGCTGCGGGCGCTGGAAAGTGTGCTGCTATCGCTTGATGAACACACAACAATGCTGGTGCTTTCCGAGGTAGTGGCATCAGATGGTGATCTGCGGGCCAGAATCAATCCGAAATATCGGTTTGATGAGCGTATGGCCGACTTGACGCAGTGCTTGCTCTTGGATGGCTACCTAGTCCAAAACAAAAAACTGGTCCTAACGGATCCATCCATTGCTGGTGCCTCACCTGTTGAGGATGACTTGATCCAGGCACTTAGTAATTTCTGGGCACCAAGAAAGGCGGAAATCATCGCCAGAATCAACGACTCGGCAAGTACCTTCAGGGCCAGTCCACCTGATTTCAACGCCACTCTGGTGCACGCCCGAGTTGCGCTGGAGACCTTGGCCGCTGATATAGCTCTAAATGCAGCTAGTCGGCAGGCGACACCATCACCATATGACCTAACTAAATGGGGTGAGGTAATTGCCTTTCTGCGTAAGTGCGGTGAGATATCGCTGGAGGAAGAGAAAGGATTGGCCGGGGTATATGGCTTCCTGAGCGTCGGAGCCCACCGTTCAGTAGGCATTCCGCAAGACCAGATGTCCCGTCTCGGCCGGTCATTCGCTCTCAATATGTGTTGGTTCCTGCTCAAGAATCATCTGGAACGAATCAAGTAAACGCAGCCATCTCAGTTCGAATGAAATCCCCAAAGCTGCCCGTGACCCATTTGTTGAGGTCGATGACGAGCCTGGCGTGCTTGAAGTCTTTTATGTTTTTGGTAACTACGGGGATGTCCATTGCCCACTGGCCATAGTCGATATCGGTCTGGTTCTGCAGAAGGCCTGTGGGGCGAGTGGCGGTGCCAGAGCTTCCCCCGAGTTTCTTGTGCTTTGAGTCGTCGGCAACGTAGGCCTGCCCTTCAAGACTGCCAATGTACCCTCCTCCAATGATCTCCCCGTTGGGCTGAAGGTCACCAAACCCGCCAGAGCCTGCATCCGGATCATTCAAGTCGCCAAGCACAAACCACTCAACAGGAGTTGCAGCCAGATTGGCCAACTGTTCAGTCGCGTAGGCATTGGTAGCACGAGCGTCTGCAGACGTGTGCCCTTTAGGAGGTATTTCCATCTCACCAAGGCGGCTGATAGTGAAATGCAGGTCAGTACCGGCCTCAGCTCGAAGGTCGACCTCGCGATCCTTTAGAAAGTCCCATGCGTTGTTATCGAGGAGGACTGTCTGCTTACCCATCAAGTCAATTCCATTTTTTGGGAGTCAGAGTGTAAATCTTAAGGCATGTGACCATGTGGATTCTGCCACTCACTAAAAACATTCAGATTGGCCCCCAGTCATGAAAGGATAGTCAGTTGTGTCGAGGTACAGTTTGATATTTTTCCGAGGTAATCTCACTGCTCACATCATGAAGGGATCCTATGGATGACGTCGATCTGGTTGAACGCGCAAGAATCAAAGCGTTTTACAAGCTGCTTGTGGATCGGTTTGGCGAAGATGTCTGGGCTGAGCGCAAAGCCGCCTATGTGAAGCGCATTCGAGAAAAGGAATCGACTTTCAACATTAGGCTGCCGATAGAGTCCCAGCTCTTCATACCCGCAGACGATGACATCGATTGGTACATCCTCGCGTCATACCTGGCCCATGACTTCCCTTTTAGTGACTCCACCTATAGCAGCAGGCGCGTGTTCACTTATGCCATGGCAATCGGTGCAGTCGCTGATCAGCTTCGCAGCGTGCCCCACATAGACACTGTTCTCGACAAGATGCTGGCGAACAACAATCAGCCCGAGAAGCAGCTATTTGAGCTGCTGACCGCCTCGTTCTACTTGAAGAATGGCTACGAGGTTTCTTTCATCCCCGAAAACAGCATCACCTGGCCTAATGGGAAAAAGAAATCTCCAGACCTGCTCGTCAAATTTGGCGACTTGGAGTTTTACGTTGAATGCAAGCGGGCGGACAAGCAGACGAAGTACTCGCTGTCCGAAGAGGTGGCTTGGGCAAACATCTGGACTCAGTTGAGCCACCACATGCTCAAGGCCGCGCCATGGAGCACCGTTGACCTAACTTTCCATGACCAGGTCGCCGATGTGTCACCGGACGAGGTGATCAAATTTGTGGGCCTGGCCATCAAGGCTGGAGGGGAAAGGGTGAGAGCCGGGTCGATCAGTGGGCAAATACGAGCCATCGACAAGAAGAGCCTCAAGCACCACTACAAGGCGTTCTCAGTCAGGGCCAATAGCCCTCAGCACGAGTTACTGGTATTCGGCGATGTGGACAGTAATGAGAGGCGAAGCATCGCAACCATCGCTGCACAGGTTATTCGACCGGGTACCAATAATGACATCCTCAACATGTTCGTCAAAGACGTTGGCCAGTGCGTTGGGGCCCAATGGCGCTGTGACCATGAGGTGTCGCTATCCCTTCGTTCTAGGCACTTTAAGGGCTTGGTAAATGATGGCGTGAACCAGATTCCTTCTGATCGCCCTGGCGTTGTGCACGTCTGGTTTGAGACTCGAGATGGAGTGGAGATTGAAGAGCTTCGTCGGGTTAAGAACGTCGACAACATTTCCAGCTTCGACGCTTCTGACACAACAGTGCTCGGGGTCTTCGTGCATGCCGTCAATTACTACCCATTCGAGGACAACTACGAATGGGCCGAGACGGTACAAGACTTTTCCCGTATTCCGGACTTGATGGATCTATTCCCTCTTCAGACCTTGATGCTAGCTTCTGGCCCGGCAACCGCGGTTGAGGGCACCACTCATTGGGCACAAGACAAAGCGGCAAAGGTCTCGCAGTGACTAAGACGTTGTCTCAAGAAATGCGAAGGTAATCGCCCCCGAGTTAAATCACGTTCACCAATCTGCGCTTTGCCAAAGCGATGAGACGGCAAAGGCCGGCTGTCCTGCTTCAGTCATTGAGATTGAAAGACGACGTTAGATGAAGGCGGCTATATCGGCCAAAGGCAGTCGGTCACTGAGCACATACTTCGGTAGCACTTAAATCATACAAGGAAGCAACGATGCATCTGCAGCGGATTCGGGCAGCCAACTTTCGTGCGTTTGGTGACGGCGCTCAGTCGCCGGCACTAGATTGGGAGCTGTCTCCAGGACTTAACATCCTTGTTGGGGAGAATGATTCCGGCAAGACCTCGGTCATCGACGCGATCCGTTACGTGCTGTGGACCACCAGTTATGAGTTCATCCGCCTATTTGAGTCTGACTTTAATATCAACGGGGCAGGCCGAGCTCGATCACTGTTCATAGAGGCCACGTTGGTTGATTTGGCCCCCGCACAGGAGGCGACAGTTCTTGAATGGCTGACTCATGAAGAGGATGGCAGTCGCAGTTTGATCATTCACCTGCAGGCCAGATGGGTAGCACCCAAGGGAAACAAGCGAGGTCGAGTAGAAGCCGTCACATGTGCTGGACGTAATGGCGCAGGCCAAGAAATAGGCACTGCAGTACGCGAACTTATCCGAGCGACCTACCTCAGGCCTTTGCGAGACGCAGAAGCCGAACTTCGACCTGGTAGGCAGTCGCGCCTATCCCAGATTCTGGCCGCTCACAGGAGCATTGACGGCCAGAATCAGAATGATTTCGATCTCGCAAACCCAGCCACCGTACCTAATAACCTGGTTGGCCTGATGGCATTCGCTCAGCATCACCTGGGAAACCACCAAGTCATCAGGGATGTTCAGGACGACATCAACAACAACTATCTGAACAAGTTCGCCTTCGCCGACGATGCGCTGTCATCACGAATCCAGATAACCCCCGATCTTGGGCTTCAACCCATCCTCGAGCGCTTTGAGCTTGGGCTGCTTCCAGCACCAGGTATCGACCCCAACGAACGCTGTGTTCGTGGACTCGGTTATAACAACGCGCTTTTTATGGCAACTGAGCTGGTATTGCTGCGTGATGGTGAAGAGCTTGCTCTGCTTTTGATCGAAGAGCCGGAAGCACACCTTCACCCGCAGTTGCAGGAACGTGTTCAACAATTGCTCGAGCGCACATCAAAAGCGGCCGATGATGGCAGTCGCCCAGTGCAAATCGTTATGACAACGCACAGCCCGTCGCTCGCTGCTGGGGCTGACATTGCCAGCATGACTCTGGTGAATCGGGCACAGCTGTTCAGCTTGGCGCACGGGAAAACAAAGCTGAAGAAGAGTGACTACGATTTCCTACGGCGCTTCATCGACGCCACAAAAGCCAATCTATTCTTTGCCCGTGGTGTAGTTATTGTTGAGGGGCCGGCCGAAGCGTTGTTGCTTCCCGCCCTAGCCGCAGCTTCAGGTTGCTCATTCAATGAGCACGGTATCTCTTGCGTAAACGTCGGTGGCGTGGGGCTTTACCACTATGTCCGGATACTGCAGCCATTTGACGGGGTCGCTATCCCTATCCCGGTCGTTTGTCTTACGGACCGGGACGTGGTCCCTGATGAGGCGGTATACATCTCTCGGCCCACTAATGGTCGCAAGCGTTTCATCTCTGATTATTCGGTCGAAGAGCTCACAGCGCTTGTCCAGGCTAAGCAAGACCGTGCCCAGGGTGGGAGTACCCTGGTGTGTGTGTCAGACGAGTGGACTCTTGAGTTCGACTTGGCCAGGTACGGCTGTGCAGAGCTCATGCATAACGCCATTCATTTGGCCAAGAAAGCAGATTCAAGAGGAGAGCGACTGACGGAGGAAGATGAGCTGGCAACGATCACGGAAGCTAAGGAGCTGTGGGCAGCTTTAGCGGCTGCTGGCCACTCGGAAGTTGAGCTTGCCTCGATCATCTATCAGCCTTTGGCCGAGGGCGATGCCTCTAAAGCAATCGCTGCTCAGTATGCTGCTCACCTAGTTCTCACTGGTGAGTATGGCGTCGGTGATGACCTCTATCTTCGCCTACCGCCTTACCTACAGCGCGCCCTTCACCACCTTACCGGCATGGTGGTGAAGTGACGGTCCCTGCTATCACAGAACTGGACCTTGAGGTTCTGGCCCTGCTGACGCCTGACTTAAATTTTGAGGATCAGGAGCGTCGCGCAGTACTCCTAGAGAACGGCTCAAGAGACATCAACGCGGCTCCTGGCAGCGGCAAAACAACTGTCCTTGCCGCGAAGCTCTTGATGCTGGCTCGCAACTGGGAGTCCAAGTGCAGTGGTGTTTGCGTGCTTAGCCACACGAATGTTGCACGCGACGAGATACAGAAGCGACTCGGCGGCAGCGTTGAAGGGAGCCGCTTATTGGCGCATCCCCACTTCATCGGCACCATTCACGCGTTCGTGAACCATTTTTTGGCCCTGCCATACTTGCGTAGTAATGGTCTCGAAGTGGGAGTTATCGACAACGATGTCTTCAGCCGAAAAGCACTCGCCATGGCCGCTAAGAATTGGACTCTGCGCACATACATGGAGAAAAACGCCAGTGTCGCGCCAATGGTTGCGGGCTTGATCTATAGAGGTGCTGACCTGGAGGTTGCTAGCGAATTCGGAGCACTGCCTAAGGAAGGCTCGAAAACACGTCCGGTAATCCAAGGCATCAAGGGCGATCTGACACTGGAAGGTGTGTATCGCCATGCGGACATGTTCGCTTTTGCTGAGCGATTACTGGTGGCCTCACCGCAAGTCCGAGCCTTACTGTCCCAACGGTTCCCCATCGTCTTTATCGACGAAATGCAGGACACATCCTGGGTGCAGGAGCGACTTCTCCAACTGATCCTCGACGAGACAGTGATCATTCAGCGTTTCGGAGACATCAACCAGCGAATACTAGGGAGTAGTGAGGGCGCTCAGAACCTGACTTTCCCGCGAGCGAATGCCCTTCCGATCTCGACGAGTAAAAGGTTCGGACCAGCCATTGCACAAATTGTTGCTAGTGCACAGATGTCGGGAGTTCCGGTTACTGGCGATGGTGTTGATCACCACGCGCCCATGTTGATGGTCTATTCGACGGAACGAGTGGGCCAAGTCATTGAAGCCTTCGGAGCGGAGGTCATTGATCGGTTTGATGAGAAGGTTTTGAGTGAGGGATCCGTTAAAGCCCTCTGTGCTCGGAAGCAAGGCGATGCGACGAAGTCCGCTGCTGGTAGAACACTCCTCGACTACTGGCCGGCCATTGCCAGCACTTATACCCCCGGTTTGAGGCTAGAGCGCTTCTGGTCGTTGCTGGCTGGTTCAACAAAGCAGGGAGAGTCATCACTCTCCGCTAGAGTCGACGAAGTCCGTCGAGCGATGTTTCTCGTTTTGCGAGCTGCAGGCGCTGACGTGGTTCGTGACCTGAAGGCCGATTCCCAGTTGCTCCGTAAGTTGATTGAGATCGGCGGAGACGTTTCGGGATTCCGTTTGTTGCTACGCGATTTGTGTATGGATCGAGCGTCCGCAGTCACCGAGGAAGGGCGACGAGCTATCCCGATCATGTTATTTGAACGGTTACAGCCACTGCTGCCTGGGCACATGGCTGTAGGTGCCTTTGCCGCAATGCCGATTTTCTCGGAGCCTGCAGCACCAGTTATTCCAGAGAAGCAGAGTACATTTTGTACTGTTGAAAAGTATGGCCGCCGACTCGACATCCAGATTGGTAGCTTGGCGTCCATGAAAGGCGAAACTCACCTGGCCACGCTCGTACTTGAGTCACTGGGCCATCCGAGTCGCCGCTTCGATCTGGAAGAGGCCTTGCCTGTCATTGCCGGGATTAAAGCTCGAGCAGCAAAACTGCCAGAAGGGCAGTTATCTCAGCTCCGCAATCTGTACGTAGGCATGTCGCGTGCTACGAGTTTTCTCTGCTTGGCAGTGAATGCTGGAAGGGTTAGCGAAGAATGCAAAGCTGCACTGCAGGGGCAAGGTTGGACCATAATTCATCTGGCATGAGCCCCATCTGCAACGACGCCCGTAGGTCACGCAAATGTATGTGCTCCCCGGAAGACCTTCACCAGCGTCTCCTGCTGCTGCACATCAATCCCTCTGATGAGCATGTGTTTCGACAAACCTGTCAGTTCCTCGAAACCTGAAAGTTGAATCAACCTAAATTCTATAGAGCCTCTGAACGGCCGCTAGCAGCCGTTCTTGAAGCGAAGCAGTCAACCACAATCAAACATTATTTGGATTGCTATGACGAGGTGCCATCAGCTCGTTTCTTGAGTTTCAGGCAAATGTTTTCCTCTCCTGCCTCAACTGACAGCTCATCACCCAGACTCCATCCGAGCTGCTCAAGTAGCTCGGATGGAAGCTCAACGATGACGTCTCCGCTGCCATCCCCAGGGTCTTGGCATACAACTCGCCAGCTTTCAGATGTAGTAGTCATAGATTCGCCCTCACGCAGTATGCACAGTATGGCAGCTTCATCTCGGGCAGATTCGCTTCGTACGGTGGGGCAGCATTTGGCCGACACCAGCCTGTTACAACCGGCGACTCCCGGCCAGCAGCGGCGAGGGGCGATTCAGACTTGCAGTTCAAGGGATCGAGCACCGTACTCCGTCAGCGCTAATGTCCAGAACGCCCTTTCTTCATCGCCTGCCTGCTCAATCCGGAGACAACAAGGGCCGCGAATGCGGCCCTTCTGTAAAGCCTAAAACCAGCTTACTGCAGCCAGCTCTCAACCTTCTCAGCGCCGAACTCTTCTTTCCAAGCTTTCAGCACTTTGTGGTTGCCGCCTTTGGTTTCCACTACTTCACCGTTATGCGGGTTCTTGTAGCGTTTCAGAGCGCGCTCACGGCGAGCACCTTTAGCAGGGGCAGCAGCACCTTTGCCGGCACTTGGGTCGAGCAGAGCGATCACGTTCCGCAGGGAGTAGTTGTAGTCAGCCAGCAGAGCGCGGAGTTTGGTTTCAAATTCGATTTCGCGTTTGAGCTTTCCGTCGCCTTTGAGAACTTCAAGTGCGGATTCCACGCCATTCGGACACTCAGCCCACGCTGATCCGGACACCTGTTCCACGATCATTCGGACAGGCAGTCGGAGCGCAGCGACGCAGGGCTGGCATTGTTAGTCTGAGGTGCCCGGCGTC
>NZ_JAAQXA010000021.1:0-63067 GCF_012985775.1 Pseudomonas sp. WS 5011 | reverse complement strand
CAACCCCTTTCTTTAAATCTAACTTCTTGTTTTATAAGAAGTTTAAGGAGCTGCTTACGCCTGAAGAGGTGCGCATTATAGGGACTGGCAAACGAAGGTCAATCGATTATTGCGCTTTTGTTTCAACGCCCGCGAACTCACGGGCTGTAGCCACACAAACCACTAGCGCGCTGCCTGCAGAAACGACAAAGCCGTTGAAGCTGACGCTTCAACGGCTTTGTCGAAACCACTACGCTGTAACTACGCGCTACTGCCGCGACGCAGACGCAGCAAGTACTGAATAGGCCCCGAGGCCGCGTAAGCCAGGAAGATGATCAGCAAGATCCGAGGTGGATCACTGAACACCACCGCAAATACAAGCACCACCGCCAGAATCGCCACAAACGGCACACGCCCTTTTAGGTCGAGATCCTTGAAGCTGTTGTACTTGATATTGCTGACCATAAGCATGCCGGCAGCAGCCACAAGGACTGCAACCACAAAGGCCATATTGGAGCCCTTGATACCGAAATCACTGAAGGCCCATACCGTACCCGCCACCACACCCGCAGCAGCCGGACTGGCCAGACCGATAAAGTAGCGCTTGTCGACGCTACCAATCTGCGTATTGAAGCGCGCCAAACGCAGCGCAGCTCCAGCCACATAGATGAAAGCCACCATCCAGCCGACCTTACCCATGCTGCCGAGCGCCCACTCAAACGCGAGCAAGGCAGGCGCAACACCAAAGGCAACCATATCGGATAGCGAATCGTACTCGGCACCAAAGGCGCTCTGGGTATTGGTCAGGCGCGCAACGCGCCCATCAAGCCCATCCAGAACCATGGCAACAAACACTGCGGCTGCAGCCACGTAGAAGTTGCCGTTCATGGCATTGATGATGGCGTAGAACCCGGCAAACAGGTTGGCCGTGGTAAATAGGTTGGGCAGCAGATAAATACCGCGATGACGGACCTTGCGCCCTTCGGCGTCATGCCCCTCTTCTATATGCTCATCGATTGGCAGCAAACTTTCGGCGTCGGCGGGAGACTGCGGCTCATCTGGACGTTCATTCATGAACAACACCTTGCAACGGATTTGGAGAATTTCGACAGACGCTGACGATCAGGGTTCACGCCAGCACCCATGCAACACTCAGGCTTTATACCAGAAGCCTTGCCGCACCATGAAAAAACGCGGCCTTGGCCGCGTTTTTTCTTACGTCACAAACCTTAGTTCTTGGCTTTATCGACGATTTTGTTGGCGCCAATCCACGGCATCATGGAGCGCAGTTGCTCACCGATGATTTCGATACCGTGTGCAGCGTTGTTACGACGCTTGGCGGTCATCGAAGGGTAGCCGGTTGCGCCTTCGCTGATGAACATCTTGGCGTACTCGCCGTCCTGAATGCGCTTCAGAGCATTGCGCATCGCCTGACGGGATTCGGCGTTGATGACTTCCGGACCGGTCACGTACTCGCCGTACTCGGCATTGTTGGAGATCGAGTAGTTCATGTTGGCGATACCGCCTTCGTACATGAGGTCAACGATCAGCTTCAGTTCGTGCAGGCACTCGAAGTAAGCCATTTCTGGCGCGTAGCCCGCTTCAACCAGGGTTTCAAAACCGGCCTTAACCAGTTCAACGGTACCGCCACACAGAACGGCTTGTTCGCCGAACAGATCGGTTTCAGTTTCGTCTTTGAAAGTGGTTTCGATGATGCCGGTACGGCCGCCACCCACGCCAGCAGCGTAGGACAGAGCAACATTCTTGGCATTGCCGGAAGCGTCCTGATAGATAGCGATCAGATCAGGGATACCGCCGCCCTTGACGAACTCGGAACGTACGGTGTGGCCCGGAGCCTTCGGCGCGATCATGATCACGTCGAGATCAGCACGCGGCACAACCTGGTTGTAGTGGATCGCAAAGCCGTGGGAGAAGGCCAGTGTGGCGCCTTTCTTGATGTTCGGCTCGATTTCATTCTTGTACAGCGAGGATTGGAACTCATCCGGGGTCAGGATCATGACCAGATCGGCAGCAGCTACAGCAGAAGCAACGTCAGTCACTTTCAGGCCATGGGCTTCAGCCTTGGCAACAGTGGCCGAGCCTTTGCGCAGGCCAACAGTCACGTCAACGCCGGAATCTTTCAGGTTGCATGCTTGAGCGTGGCCCTGGGAACCGTAACCAATGATGGCAACTTTCTTACCCTGGATGATCGAGAGGTCACAATCTTTGTCGTAATAAACTTTCATGTTCTTGGCTCTTTTAATCGAAAAGGGATGGGGTGCATGCACCGCGACGAAGACACCTTAAGTGATCCGCCCCATTGCGTAAAATGATATATTTGCAACACAACATGCCGATATTTGAAACGATCATGGATAGTCACGCACTCAGACTCTTTCTCTCCCTGGCCGACAACCTGCACTTCGGCAAAACCAGCCGCGAGCAACACGTCAGCCCTTCTGCACTCAGCCGCAGCATCAAGCAACTCGAGGATGAACTGGGCGCGCCACTGTTTCTGCGCGACAACCGTTCAGTCCGCCTGACCCGCGAGGGACAACAGTTCCGCGAGTATGCGAGCGAGGTCATGAATGGCTGGCAGGCCATCCGCCAGACCTTTAAGCAGGATCAGTTGATCCTCCACGGCGAGCTCTCCCTGTATTGCTCGGTAACCGCTAGCTACAGCTTCCTCTATGACATCTTGAGCAGCTTTCGCCAGGACTACCCACGCATTGAAATGAAGCTGCACACCGGCGACCCGGCCAAAGCCGTAGAGCGCGTGCAAGAAGGACTGGAAGACCTGGCCATCGGCGCCCGCCCCGACAGCGTGCCCGCTGGCGTCGCGTTTCAATCCATTGCTCGCTCCGCACTGTGCTTTATCGGCCCGCTATCACCCCAGCTGTTAACCGAGGAACAACTGAAACACCCCGGTACGGACACTTGGAAAGACGTGCCAATGATTCTCTCAGAAGAAGGCCTTGCCAGGACCCGTACCGATCGATGGTTAAAAAACCACAACATCAAACCGCGCATTTACGCCCAAGTGAGCGGTAATGAAGCCATCGTCAGCATGGTGAGCCTGGGTTTTGGCATTGGCGTGGTTCCGCAAATCGTCCTCGACAACAGCCCACTGACAGCACGCATCCGCATCTACGATATTCAGCCGCCGTTAACCGCCTACGATATCGGCCTGTTCGCGCTGGAGAAACGCCTTAAAGATCCGCTGATTAATGCCTTCTGGAATCGCCAACGCTAAATTCTTGCAGCGAGTCACCCCCAGAAACGCAAAAAGCCCTCAGGGCTCTCTCCCTGAGGGCTTTTCGTTTTATCAGTACAACGCAATCAGATGCTCAGCACCTTGTCGCCACGGGCAATGCCGGTAACGCCACTGCGCACGGTTTCCAGAATCGACGCGGTGCCGATGGCCTGGATAAAGCTGTCCAGCTTGTCGCTCGTGCCGGCCAGTTGAATGGTGTAAACGCTGCTGGTCACATCGACGATCTGCCCACGGAAGATGTCGGTGGTACGTTTGACTTCAGCACGTTGAGCACCAGTGGCCTTGACCTTAACCAGCATCAGCTCGCGCTCGACGTGAGCACTTTCCGACAGATCGACCAGCTTGACCACCTCGACCAGCTTGTTGAGGTTTTTGGTGATCTGCTCGATGACTTCATCATGACCCACAGTGGTCAGCGTCAGACGCGACAAAGTCGGGTCTTCGGTCGGCGCCACAGTCAGGCTTTCGATGTTGTAGTTGCGTTGCGAGAACAGACCGACCACGCGGGACAATGCGCCGGGCTCGTTTTCCAGCAGCAGGGAAATAATGTGTCGCATGATTAGGTACGCTCCGTCTTGCTCAGCCACATATCGCGCATTGCACCGTCTTTGATCTGCATCGGATAGACGTGCTCACTGGTATCAACCTGGATATCGAGGAACACCAGGCGATCTTTCATCGCGAAGGCTTCCTCCATCTTCGGCTTGAGATCCTTGAGATCAGTGATGCGCATGCCGACATGGCCATAGGCCTCGGCCAGCTTGACGAAGTCCGGCAACGATTCCATATAGGAATGCGAGTGACGGCTACCGTAGTTCATGTCCTGCCACTGGCGCACCATACCCAGCGCACCGTTGTTCAGGTTGACGATCTTCACCGGCAAACCGTACTGCAGGCAGGTCGACAGCTCCTGAATGTTCATCTGGATGCTGCCTTCGCCGGTTACGCAGGCGACTTCGTCATCCGGAAAGCTCAGCTTGACGCCCATGGCTGCAGGAAAGCCAAAGCCCATGGTGCCCAGACCGCCGGAGTTGATCCAACGGTTCGGCTTGTTGAAGCGGTAGTACTGGGCAGCAAACATCTGGTGCTGGCCAACGTCGGAGGTCACAAACGCGTCGCCACCGGTGACTTCGGACAGCGTCTCGATCACGGTTTGCGGCTTGATGATGCTGCCGTCGCCCTTGTCGTAAGGGAACATGATGCGACCGCCACGCCACTCTTCGATCTGCTTCCACCAGCTCGCCAGGGCATCCTTGTTCAGCTGCTCGCCGATCTCTTTAAGGATCGCGACCATCTCGGTCATCACGCTATCAACCGGACCGACGATTGGGATATCGGCCTTGATGGTCTTGGAGATGGAGGCCGGATCGATATCAACGTGGATGATCTTGGCATTCGGGCAGAACTTGCTCGCGCCGTTGATCACGCGGTCATCGAAGCGTGCGCCAACCGCCAGAATCACATCGGCGTGGTGCATTGCCAGGTTGGCGGTGTAGCTGCCGTGCATACCGAGCATGCCGAGGAACTGGCGATCAGTCCCTGGATAACCGCCCAAGCCCATGAGGGTATTGGTGACTGGCAGGTTGAGCATCTGCGCCAGCTCGGTCAGCGGCGCTGCTGCACCGCCCATAATCACACCACCACCGGAATAGATGACTGGACGCTTGGCCGTCAGCAGCAGTTCAGCCGCCTTACGGATCTGCCCGGAATGACCGCGCAGAGCAGGGCTGTAGGAGCGCAGCTTGACCTTCTTCGGATAGACGTACTCGAACTTCTCAGCCGGGTTGGTCATGTCCTTCGGAATATCTACGACCACCGGACCTGGACGACCGGATTGAGCCAGATAGAAGGCTTTCTTCAAGACTTCTGGGATCTCCGAAGCGTGCTTGATCATAAAGCTGTGCTTCACGATCGGCCGGGAGATACCGATCATGTCGGTTTCCTGGAAAGCATCAGTACCGACCATGGTGCTTGGCACTTGACCGGACAACACCACCATCGGAATGGAGTCCATATAGGCAGTGGCAATACCAGTGATGGCATTGGTTGCGCCAGGACCCGAGGTTACCAGCACCACACCGGCTTTACCGGTGGCGCGGGCATAGCCGTCAGCCATATGGGTTGCCGCTTGCTCGTGACGAACCAGGATGTGCTGCACTTCCGGTTCTTTGAACAGGGCATCGTAGATGTGTAGAAGAGCACCGCCTGGGTACCCATAGATGTTCTTAACGCCTTCGTCACGCAAAAAGCGGACGACCATTTCAGCGCCGGATAAAAGCTCCACGTTGTTCACCTCTAAAACGCCAGAAAACCGCCCAACAAGGAGGACGGCCTAAGATAGGTTTACTGCCAGCAGAGCATGAGCGACGGTGGTCGCCGACTACGTCAGCTACAACTGAGCAAGTATTGGGAACTCCCCAAAGTGTTGCGGGGTTTTCCCACCCAGCGCGAGGTAACGCGTTGCGGGTGTAACAGGTCGGCGCGGGTGTGCGCCTCATGTCTACTGAGCTAAAGCCTGCTTGCGGCGGACTCCACTACAGCGAGCGTGGAATTGTTGGGATTCGGCGCGACCAAGTCAAGTAATCCGTGATTGAATCTGCAATCTTCTGCTGTGACGCAGCGCAGGATGACGATTCAGACAATTTGGTTATAGTAGTCAGCAGGCACCGCAGCTCAACATAAGGAAAACGCATGCGCCGCATGATGATCACCAGCAGCTTGCTGCTCGCCATGAGCGCCACCGCCATGGCCAGCCAGGTTTACAAGTGGGTCGATGCCCAAGGCGTGACGCACTTCAGCGCACAGCCGCCGCAAGGCCAAGACGCCACCAGCGTCAACACTGCAGCACCACCACCAAAGCCTGCTGTTGCGGAAGAAAAGAAAGCAGCACCTACCTTCGAGAGTATCGCCGACCCCGAGCAGGCAGCCATAGATGAGAAGGTCAAACAGGATATTGCGGCCAAAGAAGTAGAGCGCAAGAAGTACTGCGCAGATGTGCGCACCAACCTTTCGCAGCTGGAAAACAATCCACGCATACGCATGGAGGTAGAGGGTGAAGTGCGTCGCCTAAGCGAAGAAGAACGCCAGAGCCGTATCAGCGAAGCACAGAAGGCGATCGCCGAAAACTGCAAGTAAGCCGCTGGCGCGACTCAGGTCGCGCCAACAATCAACTGATCGAACTCACCCAGCAGCTTGATCAGTTCTCTGGCCTTTTTGGCCTGGCCACCAAACACCTGCTCGGCCATCGGCTGAATTCCGGAAACACGGGGCAGTGCGGCCCCCGCCTCCACCATTTGTTTCATTCTCGGTAAGAATATCCACTGCAGCCACTGCTCGAACGCCAGCGTGTCGACACAAAATGGCTCCTGACTGGACAGCGCCTGCGCGCTGGGCGCCTGCGCATCCCACCACCCCTGCACGCGCAACTCTCGCTCAATGAGCAACAGCTGCTCCGCCACCGCAAGCACACGCGCATCCATTAGAGGTTAACTCGCGCCTGCTCACGAGCCTGCGCAGCACCGGCAGCATCGCCTTGACGCTCGCGCGCTTGAGCAATCAGGTTCCACAGGCTGGCCTGCAAAGCCGGACGACCGCTGGCATAGCTCAGGCCGCGACGGGCGAATTGCTCGGCCTGCGCAGCATCACCTTGAGCCAAGCGCACCTCGGCGAGCTTGTAGAGCACCTGCGGCTCACGTGGCGCAATGCGCTGAGCGCGCTCCAGGCTGGAAGCGGCACCGTTCAGATCGCCACCGCCCTGCTGTTGCTGAGCAGTCGTCAACAAGGCCAGAACCGGCCCGTCCAGCTGCTCATCCATGGCCAAACCACCACTTGGAATGCCACTGGGCGCAGGGGCGACATAGCCACCTTGAGTCGTGGCAGGCGCCGAAGCACTCCAAGGCTGCGATGTTGTGCCGGTGTCCAACGGTGCATTGGTCGCCGGGAACGACTGAATCGGCGCAGAACTCCCACCTCCACCTGGCACCATCACGACCACGCCGGAGTCTTCCGGCAGGGCCTGAGGCTGAGTAACTGGGGCGCCATAGCTGCCAGGCGTGCCTGACTGCGCGCCGGCGACCGCAGTTCCACCCTCAACGACCGGAATCGAGCCACGCGGCACACTGCTGCAACCCGCCAGTACCAGCGAAACCGTTACAGCTGGAATCAACCACTTATTCACATCACACCCTCTTCGCTTAATCCAACCAGCCGCGCACCCAATCCATCACTTCATTGACCGGTGCCTGAATACCACAGGCCGGCCCGGCGACAGGCTGGCTGCCGCGAATATACGGCATCTGTACTGCATTCGGACAACTCGGGTCCGTACCTTGGCCGCTGCTCGCATCCACCCAGGCCAGCACCACGTTGTCCGGCACCGGCATATCCAGCGGCAACGGATCGGCCTGACGCATAAAGTCCGTCCACACCTGCAGCGCACCGGTAGCACCGGTCAGCGGTGTCGGGCCATTGTCATCACGCCCCAACCAAACCACGGCCAGTACATCCTGGCTGAAGCCGGCGAACCAACTGTCACGGGAGTCGTTACTGGTGCCGGTCTTACCGGCGAGTGCCAACGAACGCGGCAGTTGGCTGTAGACCGAGCGCCCAGTGCCTTCTGACATCGTGCGTTGCATGGCGTTCTGCAGCAGATAAATGGCACCGCTGTCGAAGCGCTGCTGAATCTGATACGGGTAGCGTTTGAGGGGTTCACCCTCCGCCGTCAACACCGCACGAATACCGCGCAACGGCGTATTGAAGCCGCCATTGGCCAAGGTCTGGTACATGCTCGCCACGCTCATCGGGCTCAACCCGCCAGCGCCCAGCAGCATCGACGGATAGGCTGGCCATTCCTGCTCGACACCTAAACGGTTCAGCGTCTTCAGCACTTCCGGCACGCCGATTTCCAGCCCCAGCTTTGCGGTTGACAGGTTGTAGGAGTTAACCAAGCCCTGGTACAGGTAAATGGTGCCATGGGCCTTGCGGTCATAGTTCTGTGGGCTCCACACCTGACCGTCCTGGCCCTTGATCGAGAAGGGCTGATCTTCAAGCAAACTGGTCAGAGTGTATTGGCTCGGCCGCTCCAGCGCGGTCAGGTAGATGGCCGGTTTGATCAGCGAGCCAATCGGCCGTACTGCATCTAACGCCCGGTTGAAGCCAGCAAAGCGTGGCTGGCGGCTACCAATAATGGCCTGCACCTCGCCACTTTCTGGGCTGGTCACCACCATCCCCGCTTCCACCTGATCAACCCCTTTGCGCCCAGACAAGCGCTTCAGCGTGCCGGCCAACGCACTTTCGGCTTTCAGCTGCATGATCGGATCGAAGCTGGTGAAAATGCGCAGACCTTCTTCAGTGAGGTCCTGCTCCTGGTAATCCTCGCGCAGCTGGCGTTTGACCAGGTCAAGGAAGGCTGGGAACGAGCTGTCTGCCAAGCTACCGCGCCGCGTGATACCCAACGGTTTCTGCTTCGCGGCATCCACTTCTTCAACACTGGCGACACCCTGTGCGGCCAGTACATCAAGCACCAGATTGCGCCGTTCCAGCGCCCGCTCCGGGTTGCGCCGCGGGTTGTAGTAGGTTGGCCCTTTGACCATACCGACCAGCAGTGCGACTTGATCAAGTTTCAACTCGGAGAGAGGCTGGCTGAAGAAGTATTGGCTGGCCAAGCCAAAACCGTGCACTGCACGCTGGCCATCTTGACCAAGGAAAACCTCGTTGAGGTAGGCCTCAAGGATGTCCTTCTTGTCGTAATGCAACTCCAGCAACACCGCCATCATGGCTTCGGTAGCCTTGCGGACCAGAGTGCGCTCGTTGGTCAGGTAGAAGTTCTTTACCAACTGCTGAGTCAGGGTACTACCCCCCTGGCGCAGCTGACCGGCAGTGGCGTTGATCCATACGGCGCGGGCAATGCCTTTGGGCGACACACCGAAATGATTGAAGAACTCACGGTCTTCAATCGCGACCAGGGTTTCCACCAAATAAGGCGGCACCTGCTCCAGCTTGATCAGCACGCGGTCTTCCTGGTGCGCCGGATACAGCCCGCCAATCAGCAACGGTTCAAGCCGGGCTACTGCTAGGTTACCGCCGCCGGCCTGAGTCAGGCCCGCGACATAGTCGCCGGAGAAGCGCACGCGCACGCGCTGCGAAGGCTCTGTGCTTTCATAAAATTGAAAGCCGCGTGAATGCAGCTCGATATTGTTGCCCGCCACCGACACACCGCCGGGGCCAGCCACCGCGCTTTCACGGCGATAGCCCAGGGCATCCAGCTCCTTGAGGAAGTCATCCTTGGCCAGTTTCTGCCCAACGAACAACTCCAGCGGCCTGGCATAGACCTTGGCGGGCACAGTCCAGCGCTTGCCGGAGAACTTCTCCTGCACCACAGCATCGAGGTAAACCGCAAACACGGCAAGCACCACCAAACCAACCAGACCGAGCTTGATAGCCCAGCCCAACCAGGGGCGCATACCGCCGGAACGGCGTTTAGAACGGGGACGAGAAGATCGGGTACGAGTCATGGCGCGGCATTATACGCACTTTGCCCGCTTGCCAGCAGGCCAGCTCAGCGGTTTGCAGACTGGCGTTGAGCGGCCATAATGGCCGCCTCTTATATCAGCACAACGCCAAGGATCGCCCGTGAGCCAAGCTCTGATCACCGCACTGCAGAACCCGGCCCTCTACCCTCACCCTGTAGAGCAGTTCCAGGTCATCGAAACCCATATTTCTTGGGTGGTGCTCACCGGCCCCTTTGCCTACAAGCTCAAGAAACCGGTGAACTTCGGTTTTCTCGATTTCACCGAGCTGAGTGCACGCCAACATTTCTGCAAGGAAGAGCTGCGCCTCAACCAACGCCTGACCCAGGGTCTTTACCTAGAAGTACTGCCGATCAGTGGCAGCGTCGATGCACCGCAATTTGGCAGCGACGGTCCTGTCATCGAATACGCGTTGAAAATGCGTCAATTCCCACAAAGCCAGCTACTCAGTGAGGTGCAGGCGCGTGGTGAACTGAGCGAAGCGCATATCGATGCCCTGGCCAAACAGATTGCCGACTTCCACGGTTCGACCCCAGCCGTCGCAGCCAGCCATGCGTTATGTACCCCTGAAGCAATCGTCGCCCCCATGCGGCAGAACTTCGAACAGATCCGTCCAATTCTCAGCGACGCAGCCGACCTGCAGCAATTGGAAGCCCTTGAAGCCTGGACCGAAGCTAACTGCGCGCGCCTTGAACCGCTGCTGGCCGCACGCGCGGCCAATGGTTCGATTCGCGAATGCCACGGCGACATCCACCTGGGTAATGCCACACTGCTGGACGATCAGGTGGTGCTGTTCGACTGCATTGAATTCAACGAACCGTTCCGCCTGATCGACATCGCCTCGGACGCCGCTTTCCTCGCGATGGACTTGGAAGACCGGGGCCTCAAGGCCCATGCCTGGCGCGTCGTAAATGCCTGGCTGGAGCACACCGGTGATTACGCCGCTCTGGAGCTGCTGAATTTCTACAAAGCCTATCGCGCCCTGGTACGCGCCAAGGTTGCGTTGTTTAGCCTGGCCCATCAGACCGATGCCGTGCAAAAGGCCGTGACCCTGCGCCAGTACCGCAACTACGCCAACCTGGCAGAAAGCTACAGCGCCATCCCATCAAGCTTCCTGGCCATTACCCACGGTGTTTCCGCTGTCGGCAAAAGCCATGTGGCCATGCGTCTGGTTGAAGCGCTCGGAGCTGTTCGCCTGCGTTCGGATGTGGAACGCAAACGCCTGTTCGGTGAACAGAAAGATACCGACCTCGGCAAGCTCAGCGCCGGCATCTATACCCAAGACGCCAGTGCCGCCACCTACCAACGCCTGCACCAGCTCGCCGAAGCCACATTGCGCGCTGGTTTTCCGGTCGTGATCGACGCCACTTACCTGAAGCACGCACAGCGCGACGCGGCGGGCCAGGTAGCAGAGAACTGCGGCGCGCCTTTTCTTATTCTGGAATGCCACGCCCCAGATGAAGTAATTGCCAGTTGGCTGGAGCAACGCAACGCCGCCGGCAACGACCCGTCCGACGCCACCATGGACGTTGTAAAGGCCCAACACGCCAGCCGCGAAGCACTGAGTGAGCAGGAGCTGCTGCACAGCAAGCGCGTCGACACCCACGAAAGCGCCAGCCTGGATACCCTGATCGCACGTATTCGTCAGCGCTTGCCGGGCGTTTAATCAGTTCAGGGAAACGCATCCGCGGCGCGAGCAGAGCGCGCCGCGACTTCTATACTGAGGATAACCCTCATATGGAGATGCCCCATGAGTCAGCCCAGACAACTGGATAACCCGTTGTATGCCCTGATCCACAATGAAAAAATCTCAGCCTTCAATGCGCAGAAGCCCAAGGATGTCATCGTCGACCTGAGCGACGGTGATTTTCGCGGGCTTGACTTGCGCGCCCTTGACGCACAGGGCATCAACTTCACCAACGCTTACTTCCGCGGCGCCGATTTACGCGGCCTGGACCTGCGCGACGCTCAACTACAAGGTGCCAGCCTGGCCCACGCGCAGATTTCTGGCGCTTACTTCCCAGTCGAACTGACAGCTGATGAGATTCTGATGTCGGTTAATTTCGGCACCCGCCTGCGCTACAACACCCGGTGAGCGGCAACGATGTGAGCCAACTGTTCGGTGCCCGAGCAGATGCTTACGCCAGTTTTCGTCCGCACTATCCAGCCAGTCTGTTTTCCTGGCTGGCCGCGCAATGTGCTTCACACCAACGGGCACTGGACATTGCGTGCGGCAGCGGGCAGGCCAGTCGCCCAATGCGGCAGCATTTCAGGCAGGTGCTGGCCAGTGATGCCAGCCTTAAGCAAGTGGTAGCCGGCAAGAATTACGCGGGGGTGCAACGGTTCGTCGCCGAAGCGCATGCGCAACCGCTGCCTAATCACAGCCTGGACCTGATCGTGGTAGCGCAGGCACTGCACTGGTTCGCCACTCCAGCGTTCTTCAACGAAGTGCGTCGCCTGCTCAAGCCTGGCGGCGTGTTCTGTGCCTGGTGTTACAGCCTGATGCGCATTGACGATGAGCTGGACGCACTGATCGACGATCTTTACTGGAATACCCTCGGCGGCTATTGGCCTGCAGGCCGCGCCAGTGTGGATGTCGGCTACAGCGATATCGACAATCCCTTTACCCCATGCACTCCGCCGACCTCGGCGATCGAAAGCAGCTGGACGTTGGAACACCTGCTGGGCTACCTGCGTACCTGGTCGGCGGTTCAGCGCTATGAGCAGGAAAATGCTACGGACCCGGTGTCCCAATTACTGCCCGAGCTGCAGCAAATCTGGGGTGATGCCAAACAGCCACGCTTTGTCCGCTGGCCGCTACACTTTCTGGCAGGTACGCCAAACTGACTCCACCGCACAACGGCTCAACAGCGCAAGGAGGCTTGATGAACGATGAACTGCAACATTTGAAGAACCTCGGCAAAACCTCAGCTCAGTGGTTACACGCAGTCGGTATCCACAGCGCCAATGACCTGCGGCGGCTAGGGGCCGTCAGCGCCTACCGGGCCGTTCGCGCAAGGGGTTTCAGGGCATCTAAAGTGCTGTTGTATGCGATTGAAGGCGCACTGCTGGATGTGCACTGGAACGAACTGCCACCTGGGCATAAAGCCGAACTCAATGGCCAGCTCAATGAAAGTTCACCCCACAATAAGAGCTAGCTCACAACCTCTCAGGCTTTTGATTTACCTGAAGCGCGCTGGCAACTATTGTTTTAGGGACGTTCGTGCGGTTTAGTATGCCCAGCCAGTTCAAGGATATTCGCTCATGTATTTACTCGGGGAGCAACCGGCTTACGCCGATCAGCTGATCAACCGACTACAAAGCATCCCCACTCAATTGCTCGATGGGCTTGCACCTGCTGGATCGCCACTACAGCTTGAACGCGCAGAAGACTTGGCCAAGATGCTGCCGGGCAATCAGTTATTCATCATTGAAAATGGCCTGCTGCATGCCGTTGTCGATGAGCGTCCGCTGTTTTATCTGCAGGAAGGCGACCTGGTAGGCTTGCGCCAAGGCTTGGACATGCCCAGCTGCCGCTACAGCAGTGAAGAACAGCTGAGTCTGATTCCCTATTCGCGCAGCGACGTGTTCAAGCACATCTATGCCAGCGAACAACGCCAGGAACTGTTTATCCAGTATCTGATCGGCCACACCGCCCTGCTGTCCGATGCCCTGGCACGTTTGAAACAGCCTGAAATTCGCCCGTCCACCGGCTTCCAGCACTTTGCGGCAGGTGAAGAGCTGATCCATCAGGGCGACGTCGCCGACAACGTCTTTATCATCATCGAAGGCCATGCCGAGGCCTACGTCGACGGGCACAAAGTCGGTGACGTGCAGAAGGATGAAATCTTCGGCGCCATGGCCGTGTTCACCCGTGAGAAGCGCAGCGCCACGGTGCTGGCCAGCGAGCCATGCACCGTGATGGTCATTCCAAAAGAGCAGTTCCTCAGCCTGATGCAGAGCAACCCGCGCATTGCCCACAGCCTGATCGAGAGCATGGCCAAACGCATCGACCTACTGAACAAGGAAGTCACCCAGCTGCGCCTGCCAGCCGAAGTGTCCTGAAACCCGCGTGCAGCCTAAACAACCCGACCTCGTGTCGGGTTGTTTGTTTATGGGCCGAGCAGGTAGCTGGCAGGTAGATAAAAAAGTTTGCTTGAAGGTGTTGACTTGAAAATGAGAATTGTTATTATTACCACAACTGGTCGCGAGATCAGCCGATAAGCTTAAGAGACCTTCAGTCGGCCTCTTCAGATTATCTCCTCATCAGGCTAATCACGGTTATTGACCCGGCTCTTGCCGGGTCTTTTTTTGCCTGTCGAAAAGTACGCTTACCAGCCTTTAGAAATCAACCTGCGCCAACCACTCCGGCAGATTGAAATGCTGGCTTACGCGGCAGATCTTGCCGTCGCGAATCTCGAAGAAACTCGCTGCCGTCAGCTGATAGCTCTGGCCACAGGCGTCCGGCAGGCCATCATCGGTGCTCAGGTATTCGCCGCTCAGGGTGAACTCACAAGCGGCGCGCTGCCCGCTTGGCTCGGTGAGGATTTGCAGGTTATCGATGCTTTCGCGGTAGCAGCGCTGGGTGCGCTCCAGATAGTCGGCAAAGGCTTTTATGCCCTGCTCGCGCGGACCCTGGTTGATATCCAGCAGCACATCGGCGCTGAGAAGGGCCAGGCAGGCACGGCTGTCGCGTTCGTTGAGGGCGTTGAAATAGCGGGTAAGCAGGGCGTGGGCAGCGGCTGGCATCAGCAGTCTCCGGTGAAAACCGCAGACTACCTGCTCAGCCGCAGGCAAATCGGGCTAGGGTCGCAGTTTTGCGCAGTGATCCTGCTCAGGTTGCGCTGGCGTGTACCAGACGTAATCGGCCGACGCGGTGGAAACCTGGCTGCCGACCTCCGCAAGAATCAGCACTTGCACACCTTCAGCTGCCCCTAAATCCTGCAGATGCAGCGGCACACCCAACTCACGGCGCACATGGAAGGCGCCAGCAAACAGCAGGCTTGGCGCCGGCGCAGCCAGCAGGGCTTCGGCCATGCGTCGATCCCGCTGTTGCTGCACGGCAAGCATGGCGGGCAACTGACTTTCCGGCAGCAGATTGCAGTGCGACTGGCGAATCTGTTCAAACAGCGCCTCACGCACTGGCTGCGCCGTGGATGCCGGGCCTTGCAGCTGCGGCACCTGAGCGTAAATTTGCATGACTTCGCGGCGCTCAAGGTTGGCTGCCAGCAACGGATAAGGCTGACGCAGCGCATGCTGCACCAGCGGCCCATACAGCGACCAAGCCCAGCCTGGCTGCCAGTTCAAAGCACCCAAGATGTCCTGCGGTGCCTGCCCTGCCGCGATAGCAGCGCGCACCTGTTCGACCTTGACCTGCTGATCCGGGGTCAGCATTTCCAGCAGCAGACTGCCTTGCGGCCGCTGGGCTGCCAGTGCCCGCAACAGCCAGAGCTGCAGCGCATGGTGATCGGGATTGTCATGCCGCTCGCCGACCAGCACTTTTGGTGCCGCGGCCAAGTGCGTCAGCAGTTGCTCAGGCGTCAGCTGCGCGCCGGTGCGCAAATCGACAATCTGCCCCAACTCAGGATGCTGTAAACCTTCCGGGCTTTGCCAGGCGGGTAAAGCCGGTAACGAGGCCTGACAGGCACTCAACAGCGCAGCGACCATCAATAACGCAATACGCATAAACAAGACCTTAACGAGCAACAATTAAAGGATGACCCCGTTCTGGATGCCGCTGCACCAGCACTTCAAGACCGAATACGGCTTGAAGCGGTTCGGCACGCAGCACATCCTCAGGGCTACCGAGCGCATGAGGGCGGCCACGGTCCAACAGCAACAGGCGGTCGCAGTAACGCGCGGCCAGGTTGAGATCGTGAAGAATCACCAGCACCGCCGCGCCCTGCTCGACGAAAGCGCGAGTGGCCTGCAACGTAGTGTGCTGATGCAGTGGATCGAGCATCGACGTGGGCTCATCGAGCAGCAGCATCTGCCCTTCCCCACCGGGCCAGAGCTGCGCCAGCACACGCGCCAGGTGCACACGTTGGCGCTCGCCGCCGGATAACGCCAGGTAACTGCGTCCGGCCAAATGCAAGGCATCGGCCGCTTCCAACGCCTGCTTGATGATCTGTGCATCACGCAGGCGGCCGCTGGCATGGGGTAAACGGCCCATGCCGACCACTTCTTCCACACGAAAGGCAAAATTCAGCGTCGAGGTCTGCGGCAACACCGCCAAACGTTGCGCACGCTCGCTGCCGGGCCAGTCCTGCAGTCGCCGCTGATCGAGCCATACATCGCCGTGGCACGGCTGCAGCTCGCCACACAACGCACCCAGCAAGGTGCTCTTGCCGGCGCCATTGGGCCCCAGCACGCCGAGCACTTCGCCTGGACGCAGCTCTAGGTTGATATCCGCCAACACCGTGCACGGGCCGCGCTGTACCGCCAGATTTTCCGCGCGCAGCATCAGGTACGCCCCCGCAGCAACAGATAAAGGAAGAACGGCGCGCCAATCAGCGCCGTGACGATACCAATCGGCAATTCGGCCGGCGCCAGCACCAGCCGCGCTGCCAGATCGGCCAGCAGCAACAGGCTGGCACCTGCCAGCGCCGAGGCTGGCAACAGCACGCGATGATCCGGTCCGACCAGCAGGCGCACCAGATGCGGCACCACCAGGCCAATAAAGCCGATCATCCCCGCCGCCGCCACCGCTGCACCGACGCCCAGGGCGGTGCAGAACACCAGTTCGGCCTTAATCCGCTCAACAGCAAAGCCCAGATGGCGCGCTTCGGACTCGCCCAACAGCAAAGCATTCAGCGCCTTGGCCCGTCGTGGCAGCCACAGCGCCACGGCGGCCGTGACCAACAGCAACGGCCACAGACGCTCGTAGCTGGCGCCATTCAGGCTGCCCAGGTTCCAGAACGTCAGGGTGCGCAAGGTGGCGTCATCGGCCAGGTAGGTGAACAGGCCGATGGCCGCGCCGGCCAATGCGGTTAGCGCAATGCCGGCCAGCAGCATGGTCGCCACATTGGTTTCGCCGTCACGCCGGCCCAGACGATAGACCAGCGCCGTCACTCCAAGGCCGCCGATAAAGGCGAACAACGACAACAGATAAGGTGCAAAGGCTTCCGGCAAACCGCCAAGGGCAGCGCCGCCGACAATCGCAATCGACGCACCAAGCGCCGCGCCGCTGGAGACCCCGATCAGGCCCGGGTCAGCCAGCGGGTTGCGAAACAGCCCCTGCATCGCCACCCCGCACAACGCAAGTACCGCGCCGACCAGTAACCCGAGCAGGGTGCGCGGCAGACGAATCTGCCCGAGGATCAATTCGGCCTGAGCCAGATCATCACCCGGTTGCGCCAAACCCAGCAGGCGCAGCGCCGCCTTGAGGGTATCGAGCAGCGGCAAGCTGACCGGCCCCAGCGCCAGGGATAACCAAAGCGCGAGCGCCAACAGCAGGCTCAGTGCGATAAACAGTGAGCGCGGACGAATAACAGGATTCATGGCGTGGGCTTAGCTTCGGCGACCAGAGGTTGGCTGGCAGGATAAAAGGCTGCGGACAAGGCCGCCAGCCCATCCGGCAAACGCGGGCCGAGGCCACCGACCAGCAGCGTCGGGTCGAGCATCAGCAAACGCTGGTTACGCGCGGCCCGGGTCGCCGCCAGCGCCGGATTCTGCTGCAACAGCGCCTCACGCGCGGCATCACCGGACAGGCTGCGGTCGGCGATGATCACCACCTCCGGATCAAGCGCCAACAAGGCTTCGGTGGAAAGTGCCTTGAAGCCGTTGTGGCTGGCCAGATTGTGCCCGCCGGCGCGCTCGATCAGCCAATCGGCCGAAGTGTCCTTGCCGCCCGCCATCGGGCTACCGCCGGCATGGCCGAGCAACAGCAGCACACCCGGCGCTGCTTGCTGACGCTGCGCGGTCACCAGCCAGTCGGCCTGCTGCTGCAAGCGCTGCTGATAGGCCGCAAAGGCCTGATCCGCACGCTGCGGCTCACCTAACAGAGTGCCGATGCGCTGCAGGCTGGCCTGCAAACTGCTCAGATCCGCCTTGGATGAGAGCATTTCCACCAACACCCCGGCGCCGCGCAACTGCGCCAGTACCGGCGGCGGGCCCATCTCTTCACTGCCAATCAACATATCCGGGCGCAGCGTCAGCATGCCCTCGGCCGCCAGCTGACGCTGATAACCGATGCTCGGCAGTGCGCGCAGCGATTCTGGATGCTGACTGGTGCTGTCCACACCGACCAGACGGCTTTCGCCACCCAACGCCACCACCCACTCGCTGAGCGAGCCGCCGGAACTGATCCAGCGTTGCGGCAACGGCTCGGCGGCCATCGCCGAGGCACAGGACAACAGGCTCGCGCCCAGGGCGAACAACGTATTAAGGCGTTTCATAGTTGGCCTCTAGAAGAATGCGACTGTCTTGAATGCCCTGCTGCTGCAGCAAGGCCATCAGGTCGAGAAATGCCGACAGCGGTGCCTGACGATCCAACGCCAGGTCCAGACCTACCGTGTTGTCGGCGACAAAGGCTGCAGTCAGTTCAGTGCGCAGCCTGCTGAAATCCGCCTGCTGCACGCCGTTAAAGCGCCAAGCACCTTCGGCTGAGAGCTGTATTTGCATGCGTTCGCCGTTGCCGGCACTCGCCGTGGGCAGCGCCTCGCGGCTCTGCGGTAACTGCAAAGGCAGCTCCAGCAGTGGCGTTTGCGCGGTCAGCAGAAAGAACACCAGCACGATAAAAATCACATCGAGCAGCGGTGTCAGATCGGGCAACAGATTGCCCTGAGAATTGCTGGCAGCCGGCAGACGGATCACGACAACACCCACTGCGCAGCTGGCTGATGACTCGGCAGTTCCAGCTCCAGACCATCCAATGCCAGCTGACAACGATTGAGTAACGCTTGTACGCCCTCCAGATAACGCTCGGCCCACAAGGCAAAGCCCTGCCCTGCCGCCAGCGCCGGTATGGCGATCAGCAAGCCCCACACCGTGGTGTACAGCGCCTGCCACAATCCATCGGCGAGCAGCGCAGGGGTGACCGGGCTGTTCTGCCCGGCGATATTGGCAAACATCTCAAGCATGCCCAGCACTGTGCCGAGCAGCCCTAGCATGGGTGCCAGCATGCCGATCAGCTGCAGCAAGCGCAGCTGGCGATTGAGACGCTGACGCTCTTCCAGCAACCAGCAGCCGAGCAGCTCTTCGCGCTGCACCGCCGGCAAGGCGCTGTGTTTGAGCAACAACGCCAGGCCATAGCGCCAACCACGCGCACGACCTTTGCAGTGCTCACGTTCACAGGTGCGGCAGGCGCTGACGGCCGCACGCCCGGCGGCAGTGCTCAGCGGCTGCAAACGCAGAAATACGCTAAGGCGCTCCAGAATCAGTGCCAGCGCCAGCAGCGAACACAGCGCCAGCGGCCAGCCCAACGGCCCCATCGCACTCCACCACTGGCTCATCTCAGCACTCCAGCGCTGGCGCGCTTTCGGCCAGGGCGCGCCAGTCTTCGCGCTCCGGGACGCCTGGTTTGCGCGCGCCAAACAGCTGCACCACCAACTCGCCATTGGCATCGAAGGCTTCCCAACTGGTGATCACGCCATCGGTGCTGGGCTTGCGTACCCGCCACAGCTCGGTCACGCCAGTGGTCTGCAAGTGCAGATTGAACTCGGGATCAAGCACGTTGAACCAGGTGTCCATCCAGCGCAGGTTGCGCACCGGGCCGGAGTGAATCTGGATGCAGTGGCGATTACCGACAAACACCATGATCGGTACTTCGCGCGCACCAGCCTGCTCCAGCAGTTTCGGCAGCTCGCGCACGTCCAGCGGCTCGGCCCACTCACTTCCGGCCAGGCGTAGCGCCTGGGTGCGTGTAGCGCCGTATTTTTTCAGCAGAGCGAAGAAGTGGTGAGTGTCCTTGAGGGTCGACCAACCCACGCGCAGAGCATTAGCGTCTACCTGGGCATCGGCTTGCGCGGGCTGCACCTGGGGCAGCGGCATCAGTTCCAACTCGGCGCTCTGCTCAGCCATGCGGAAACGCTCCACCAGTGGCGCCCAGGCACTTAGCTGGCTGTCTTCGGTGAGAAACACCTTGTGCACCGCAATGCCTTGCCGGTCGAACACCTGAATGCTGCGCTGGGTGCCTTTGCCGGTTTGCTCCTCGATAGCAAATACGCTGGCCCAGCCGCCGAGGAACAGCCGCAGGTCGATATCAGCCGACACCACTAAGCCCATCTGGCCATTGCCGGTCACCGTCACCTCACGGTAATGACCCTTGCGTTCATGCACGCAATGCTCGTTGCGGGTCAGCGCCATCACATAGCCCAGCTCGCCCAGTGCCGGCAGTAATTGCGCCCAGTCCGGCTGCAAGCGCACGGCATCGACATCGAGGCGGCTGGCCGCCAGTTCGGCCTCGCTGACGGCCAGACGCTCGGCGGCATCGCGAGCGCGCAAGCGTGGCTGCTCGCTGCGCAGCACCTGCCAGGCCAGATACAGATCATTACTGGGCGCGACGGATTGGGCGTGTGTGCTCATGGAAAACTCCTCACTGATTAATCAACGGCTCGCCGTCAAGGCGAACTGAATAGGGATCTGTACACGGCTAGGCACAGCCTGACCGCCGGTGGTTTCGGGGCGAAAGCGCCACTTGGCAACCGCCTCCAGAGCGGCGCGATCAAGACTCTCCACGCCAGAAGAGCGCAGTACGTTCAGGCTGCGTTGCTGGCCGCGCTCATCCAGACGCACCTCGACCAGCACCACACCCTGCTGATTACGCCGCCGCGCCTGGGACGGGTAATTCGGCTGGCGGGGCGGCTCGCGGAAACTCGGTTTGCGGATAAGCACTTCAGCGACCGGCTTTGTAGCAACAGGCTTGGCTGGCGCGGCTTGAGCCGCTGCACGCACCGCAGCCGACTGACGGGTTGCCTCGGTTGGCTGCGCTTGCACCGGCTGGTTTTGAGTTGGCTGTGCCGCTACCACTGGCTTTGCCTTGGCCACTGGCGCCTGCACGACAGGCTTGGGTGCCGGAGACTTTCTAGGCACGACCGCCTGGCGTTGCGGTTGCGGTTGCGGTTGCTCAGGCAGCTTGGCCGGCGCCGGCTCGGCCTGTTGCAGCACGGCAGCCAGGCGTAATACCTGGGGCGCTTCGCGGGTTTGCGCCGCACTCAACGCAGGCGGCTGCGCCTCGCCATGCAGCAGCCAGCCGGCGACATGCAGCGCCAGCGACAGCAGCAGAAACAGCGACAAACGCAGCATGCAAAAGCCCAATCAAATCGAATTAGATCTATTTGATAATTATTTGCATTCGCATGTCAATGTCGTTTAGGTTTGCCGCCGATGCCAACCCGGTGGTCACAGAAACCACCCGTACGATCCTGGAGTCCCCATGCACAGAAGTCCTCCATTCGCCCGCCGCCCCTGGCTTGCCCTGCTGTTACTCAGCCCATCGCTGGCCCTTGGCGCCGAGAAAGCGCCGAACCAGTTCGATACCGTGACAGTCACGGCCACCCGTACCGAGCAGACACTCGACCAGGTGCCGAGCACCGTATCGGTACAAACCGAACGGCAGATCGACCAGCAGAACATCAAGAACATCAAGGACCTGGTGCGCTACGAGCCTGGCGTATCGGTCGGTGGCAGCGGTGATCGTTTCGGCCTCTCGGGCTTTACCATTCGTGGTATCGGCGGTAACCGCGTGCTGACCCAGGTAGACGGCATCGGTATGCCGGACGAGTTCTCGTTCGGCGGTTTCCTTAGCGCCAAGCGCGACTACGTTGACGTCGATACCGTCAAGCAGGTGGAAATTATCCGTGGCCCCGCCAGTTCGCTGTACGGCAGCGATGCGATTGGCGGCGCGGTGAGCTTCCTGACCAAGGATGCCGGCGACTACCTGGACGAAGGCGATGACACTTACGCCCGCCTGAAAACCGGCTATGACGGCAGCGATGACAGCTGGCAGCGCAGCGCCACCTTTGCCGCACGCCTGGGCCAGGTCGACGGCTTGCTGCACCTGGGCCGACGCAGCGGCCAGGCCACGGACACCCACAGCGGCCAGGGTGGTATCGGCGCAACCCGCGAGCAGGCCAATCCGCTGGATTACCGTACCGACAACCTGCTGAGCAAATTCGGCTGGGATTACAGCGACAGCGGCCGCCTGCAGCTGACCTATGAGCGTTACCAGGACGACACCGACACCCAGGTACTGAGCAACTACAGCAACACCGCGACCATCCGTACTCAGGATGCTGAGGACCGCGTCGACCGTGAGCGCTACTCCCTCTCCCATACCCAGCAACTCGATACCCTGCTGGTTGACCAGATTCACAGTCAGCTCAACTACCAGGACAGCCAGACCCGTCAGCAAACCTTCGAGAACCGCGTGGTCGGCGGCCAGCCACGCTACCGCACACGGGATTCGTACTACGAAGAAAAACTCTGGGCGTTCAACACCAAGCTGGACAAGGCCTTCAGCATCGGCAGCACGCAACATGCGCTGGTCTATGGTCTGGACGTCAAACACCTGAAGAACGCGGACCTGCGCGAAGGCGGTGAGACCGCACTGGCCACCGGCGTCACCACGCCTGTTCTACCCACCAGCGACTTCCCCGATCCGACCACCAAGGAATACGCCCTGTTCGCTCAGGACAGCATCAGCATTGGCCGCTGGACCCTTTTACCGGGTTTGCGTTATGACCACTATGAGATGAGCCCGCACGTCACCGACAAGTACCTCAACAGCCAGGCAACGGATCGCAATCCGAGCGACTTCAAAGATTCGGCGTTGTCGCCCAAGTTTGGCGTGACCTACCAATTCGACGACGCCCACAGCTTCTACGGTCAGTACGCAGCAGGTTTCCGCGCGCCACAGGCAATCGAGATCTTTGGCGAGTTCGCCAACCCCGGCATGTACCGCACCCTGGCCAATACCAACCTGAAGGCAGAAACCAGCGACAGCTTCGAACTGGGTCTGCGCGGCCAGTACGCCATCGGCAGCTTTGGCGCGGCGCTGTTCTACAACCAGTACGACGACTTTATTGAACGAGACGAACGCCCTTCCAGCGTGCCGGGCTTCCCCTTCGGCGAGTTCCAGTACGTCAACCGTGATCGAGTGACCATTCGTGGCGCGGAAGCCAAAGGCGAACTGTTCCTCGACCAACTGGGTCTTTCGGCTGGCTGGAAAGCCCGTGGCAGCGTGGCGTACGCCCGCGGCAAGGATGAAGGCACAGGCCAGCCGATCAACAGCGTCGACCCGCTCAAGGGGGTATTCGGCCTGGGCTACAGCGAGCCAAGCGGCAAGTTTGGTGGCGAACTGAGCTGGACCCTGGTGGCGGCGAAAACCCGCGTCGACATGACCCAAACCGCCAATCACGCCCAGACATCGGGTTATGGCGTACTCGACCTCAATGGCTGGTGGCAGATGACTGATGCCTTCGCCGTGAATGCCGGCCTGTTCAACCTGACCGACAAAGAGTACTGGCAGTGGGGTGATGTGCGCGGCCTGACTGAAAACAGCCCAAGCATGGGCCGCTTCAGCCAGCCGGGCCGCCACGCGGCCGTCAATCTAGTCTGGGAAATATGACCCAGCAACACGTCTACCGCGCGATCAACTAGTCGCGAAACAGAGTTCCACTTGGCGCAAGGATGCGCCCTCCTCTTTCACTTCCACGCCAGGGCGGCATAATGCCGGCCTGTCGGGGAGGTTCCTATGTTGCGTTTGTGTGCACCGGATGAAGTGGCCGAAGGCCAGAGCCGGGGCTTCGAGATAGCGGGAGAGAAGCTGTTTGCCGTGCGCAAAGACGGCCAGCTGTATGCCTATCGCAATCGCTGCCCGCACCGTGGCATCCCACTGGAATGGCTGGCCGACCAGTTTCTCGACGCCAGCGCCAGCCTGATCCAGTGCGCCACCCACGGCGCACTGTTTCTCATCGAGTCCGGCGAATGCGTCGCCGGCCCCTGCGCCGGGCAAGCGCTGCAGGAGCTTGTCATCCGCGAGGATGATCAGGGCATCTGGGTCGAGCTAAACGAACTCTAGAGTCCGGCAGCCGCCAAACGCTGTGCGTGCTCGACAAACAATTTGACTGGCTCGGCGCCCTTACCGACCAGGCCAAAGGTCTGATTGATGATGTCGAAGTGATCCATCGGGTACTGATCACCAATCACCGTGCCCAAGTGTGAGCTGTAGCGCCCAACCATGCCATCGCATTGCCCCGGCTCGCGCTGAAAGGTTTTGGCAAACATCCGGCAGGCGACATTCGGCCCGTCGAAGCGGTTGCCGCCTTTATCGGTGATCCCCGGCTGGATGGTGCCGGACCAGGAGTAATAGCGCACGCCGTTAACCTCGGCCGCACCCTCACCGCCCCAGACTTCGGGCAAGCCCTGCGGATACTGCACATTAAAGGCAGCCACGCCGTCGCTGGTCAGCGATTGCTGCGCTGCTGCCACATCCATCGGCAGTGGTTCGCCTTTGTAACCGCGCTCCAACCAGGCCATGCACCTTGCTACGCCACGCAGCAGACGCGCCAACAAACGCTCGCGCCAGCTGCCGTGCGGGGCTTTGCGTTTGAGAAAATCCGCCAATTCAGAGCCATGATTAGGCCCGGCGACCGAGGTGACGGACGCTACCCACTCGGGCTTTAGCGCGGCCGCGTAACGCGCCGTCAGGGCGCCCTGGCTGTGACCGATCAGATGGACCTTTTCTGCGCCGGTCTCCTGCAACACATCGGCGATGCGCAGCAGCAGTTGCTCGCCGCGCACCTCGGTGGAATGCACCGACGACACCAGCACCGGGAAGACTTTTGCACCGATGCGGCGCAGCGCCGTGACGATGCCGTACCAGTAGGGATAACCGAGCAGGCTGATAAAGCCGAGTAAACCTGGCACCAGGACCAGGGGATAACGGGGTGCAGAAGATGTCGACATTGCAAACCATCCTTGTGTCATACCGCCTAGAAAGAAAGTACTGAACCACGAAGCATGCCAATACAGCGCGTGGGAATAGTGGGCCACCTGGCCTATAGTCCTGGCTTCTCTTTGCGCTGCCATGACCATGCATACCATCGAACGGATTTACCCGAAGGATCTCAACCCGCTGAACTCGGACGACCAGGCCAGCCTGCAGATTCATATGCAGCGCTATGAGTTCGCAGCCCTGCACCTCAGCGGCCAGCGCGTACTGGATATGGCCTGCGGCTGCGGCTATGGCACGGCCCTGCTGGCTGAGCGCAACCCGGACAAACAGGTTACCGGCGTGGACATCGACCCGACGGCCATTGCCTACGCCCGCAACCATTACCACCTGCCCAACCTGCGTTATGAATGTGCCGATGCCGAACAGTTCAGCAGCGAGCAGGGCTTTGATTGCATCGTCAGCCTGGAAACCATCGAGCACCTGCCGCGTCCGCAGGTGCTGCTGGCCAACTATGCGCGTTTATTAGTCGAGGGCGGCAAGGTTATCGCCTCGGTGCCGATTACCCCGACCCTCGACGGTAACCCACACCACCTGCATGACTTCAGCAAACGCAGCTTTTATGTGCTGTTCCGTCAGCAAGGGCTGCATGCCCGGCAGCACTTGGAACAGATTCAGTGGTGGCAGTTCAAAGGTTTATTCTCGAAACAGGCCGATCAACAGAAACAGCACCGCAGTGAAGGGGTCGGCAATGCGGTGCTGCTGTATTACCGCAAACGCCCGCTGTACCTGTTCAGCCGGCTGTATTCGATGATGCGCTACGGCTTTAGCAACCGTTATCTGACCTGCGTGTTTACGCGCTGACCTTTTCTAGCAGGCTATTGAAACGTCGACGAGGCAGCTGAGACAAGGCAAAAACAGGCGAGGAAGCGGAGTTTACGAGCTGTAAATGAGCATTCCGAGCCTGTTTTTAACGCTGGATCAGCAACGCAGGTAGTTTCAACAGCTTGCTAGCGACGGACGACGGCGGTAGATCCAAATCCGCCTAAGCACTGTCGAAAACTGGCTCCACAAGCTGCCATTGTTATAGACCTGCCCATAACGCTCGGCGATCTCACGGACCTCCACAGCCATCGCCGCATAGCGCCGCGCCGGCAGATCGGGGAACAAGTGGTGTTCGATCTGGTGGCTGAGGTTGCCCGTCATAATATGGAACAGCGGTCCGCCATTCAGGTTGCTGGACCCGCGCAGCTGGCGCAGGTACCAGTGTCCACGGCTCTCGCCGACCACCGACTCCTTGCTGAACACCGCCGCCTGCTCGGTAAAGTGACCGCAGAAGATCACCGTGAAAGTCCACAGGTTGCGGATCAGGTTGGCCACGGCATTACCGGCGAGCACCGCCACGGCATTGGCGCCGATCAGCAGCGCCAGCAGCGGGAAGAACAGGTAATCCTTGCCCCACTGACGCAGTATTTTGGCGTTGAACTGTTTCATCAATGGGCGCACTTCGGCCTTGCTCAGCTTGCCCTTGTAGACCTTGTCCAGACGCAGATGCTGGATCGCCACCGAGTACTGGAACAACAGCGCTTGGAGCGTCACCCACAGCGGCTGCCAACGGTAGAACGGCTTCCAGCGCTGCTCAGGAAACAGCCGCACCACGCCATAGCCCACGTCATCGTCCATGCCCAGCACATTGGTCCAGGTGTGGTGCACGTGGTTGTGGGTATGCCGCCAGAAGTCACTCGGGCCGGCGATATCCCATTCGTAGCTGCGCCCGGCAAACTCCGGGTCATTCATCCAGTCGTACTGGCCGTGCATGACGTTATGCCCTAGCTCCATATTCTCCAGAATCTTACCCAGCCCCAGCAGCAGGGTGCCGAGTAGCCAGGTCGGCGGAAACCAACCGAGCATCAGCAGGCCACGTCCGCTCCAGCAACAGAACCGCACCGCTGCGCGAATCCGGCGGATATAGCGCGCATCCGCCTCGCCCAGATCGGCCAGGGTGCGTTGGCGCAGGGCGTCCAGCTCGTTGCCGAAGGCGTTCATTTCATCCAGGGAGAGTTCGCGATCACGACGCATGGGGATTCCCTCGCAGGTTAAAGATCAATGTCGACGTCGCTATGGGGCGCGCTGACGCACAATCGAATGGGTTGTCCGGGCTCGCTAAACAGTGCCCCGCTGCGCAGATCGCGCACCGTGCCGCTGAGCAACGTGCAGGTGCAGCTGGCACAGATGCCCTGGCGACAACCATGGGCCGGCTTAAGGCCATGGGCTTCAGCCTGTTCCAGCAAGCTGAGCTGATTATTGGCGGTCGCCTGCTGATGGCTGCGGGTAAACCCCAAGCGCACTTCGCGTAGGCTGACATCGGCGCGCAGCACGGGCGCAGTGAAGGCCTCAACCTGCAGCGCGCCAGGCAAGCTAGCGGCCTGCCACCACTGCTGCACCTGGGCGACAAAACCCGCCGGGCCGCAGGCCAGAACGCGGCGCTGATCCAACTGCGCAACATCGGCCAGATGCTTATCCGTAAAACGCCCAACTGATCCTTCCAACCCAGCACCAGCAGCGGTCAGTGACCAACGCACCTGCAGGTTGCTGTGCTGCGCCTGCAGGGCCTGCAATTCGGCAACAAAACCGCGCTGGCCCTGCTCCCGCACGTAATGCAGCAAGGTAATCGGCGCACTGAAACCCTGCGCAAGAGCACTGCGCAAAAGACCCAGCAACGGCGTGATGCCACTGCCTGCCGCCAACAACAACACCCCCTCCTGCGCCTCTGGCCAACTCAATTCGCCATACACCGGCCCCAGCTCCAGCACATCACCCACCGCCAGGTGTTCCAGTAAATAGGGTGACACCCGGCCGCCGGCCTGATGCTTGATGGCGACCTGCACGCAGCCATTCGGCCGCACCGCCGTCAGGCTGTAGCTGCGACTCAGGCGCACGCCATTGCGTTCAAGGAACAGCTGCAGGTGCTGACCCGGCTGCGCGCCACGCCAGTTGCCGTTGGCCTGCAGGGTCAGTTCGAGCATGTCATCGGCCACCCACTGGCGCTGAACGACCCGGGCAAACACTCGATTCAGCCGCAGCGCCGGGTGCAGCAGTTTCAGCCCGGCATCGACATCGCTTTCTCGTAACCAACCATGGGCGACCAGCACACGCAGCGGATACAGCAGGCTGGCGAGCCCGCGCACCCAGACAAAAGGAAGAAGGGCCACGACAAGACTCCAGTGAACAATTGTTCACTAGACTGGCAGAGCACGCTTATTCAGTCAACAGTCGTACACTCAAAGCCGGCGATGCACGCACGGTTCGACGTAAACAATGAGCGTTTGTTAGAGTGCTGCGCTGATTTCGCCATGCAGAGCCATGCCCGCTTGAAACCACTACAACCGCGCGCCGAACAAAAACTGCAAACCCGCCACGCCCTGATGGACGCAGCGCGCAGCCTGATGGACAGCGGCCGTGGCTTTGGCAGCCTGAGCCTGCGCGAAGTGGCGCGCTGCGCCGGCATCGTGCCGACCGGTTTCTACCGGCATTTCGACGATATGGATGCCCTGGGCCTGGCGCTGATTGCCGAAGTCGGCGAAACCTTTCGCGAAACCATTCGCCAGGTACGCCACCATGAGTTCGAGGTGGGCGGTGTGATCGACGCCTCGGTGCGCATCTTCCTCGACGCCGTGGCGGCCAACCGCTCGCAGTTTCTGTTTCTCGCCCGCGAGCAGTATGGCGGCTCACTACTGGTACGCCAGGCAGTGGGCGCTTTGCGTGAACGTATTACCGCCGACCTGGTGGCGGATCTTGCGGCCATGCCGAAGCTGCAACACTTCGACGCACCGGCGCAGAATGTAATCGCCGACCTGGTGGTGAAAACCGTATTCGCCACCCTGCCCGAGCTGATCGACCCGCCCGCAGCGCCCCTGCCGATGCACGCCTCGCCCGAGGTCAAAATGATCGAGCAGCTGCGCTTTATCTTTATCGGTGCCAAGCACTGGCAAGGCCTCGGGCAAACCCGCGACTGATCACCGCCGGCCCATCGCACCAAAAACGCGCAAAACCCAAGCAGGCGCACCAAACCAAACCTCATCACGCTCTAATTTCAGCCACACCCACCCCAGGCGCCCCGCTCTGCGTGGCGCAACGGCAGTTTGGCAAGGCACTTGCTCTATAACCAGCATTGCCCTGCCGGAAACTGCCCCATGTTGGTGATTCACCGCCGTATTGCCGCCCAGCCGCACTGGGATGCTGAACTCGAGCTGAGCTTCGAAGCCCGCAGCAAAAGCCGTCTGCGTTGCTACAGCCGCACAGGCGAAGATGTCGGCCTGTTCCTCGAGCGCGGCCAACCAGCCTTGCACGATGGCGAATGCCTGCAGGCCGAAGACGGCCGCATCGTACGCGTCATCGCCCGCACCGAACCGCTGCTGCACGTCACCTGCGCCAACGCCTTCGAGTTGATGCGCGCCGCCTACCACCTGGGCAACCGTCACGTGGCTCTGCAACTCGGCGATGGCTGGCTGCGCCTGCCGGATGACTACGTGCTCAAGGCCATGCTCGAACAACTCGGCGCCACGGTGGAACTGATCGAAGCCCCCTACCAGCCCGAGCAAGGCGCTTACGGCGGCGGCCATCACCATTCCCATGCTGGCGATGCCGAATTCAGCTATGCGCCGCGCCTGCATCAATTCGGTGCGCGCAAGTGAATAAAGCCTGGCAGCTCCTCCGGCTGGCGAGCCCCCAATTACCTATTGGCGGATACAGCTATTCCCAGGGTCTGGAAATGGCGGTGGAACAGGGCTTGGTAGATAACGCGGAAAGCGCCCAACGCTGGATTGCCGATCAGCTGCTGCTCAATCTCGCGCGCTTCGAGGCACCGCTGCTGCTCGCCCATTGCCAGGCCGCCGCACGCGAGGACTGGTCCCAGCTGCGCAGCCTGGCCGAACAACAACGTGCCAGCCGCGAAACCCGCGAATTGCGCTTGGAAAGCCGCCAGATGGGTTACTCCCTGCAGCAACTGCTAAGTGGCCTGCCGGAGCTGGATCAGCCGGCGCAACAGCTGTTCAGCGATCTCGACGAACCCGGCCTGGCCGTCGGCTGGGCACTGGCAGCTCGCGCCTGGCAGATCGAGCCACAAGATGCCCTCGCCGCCTGGCTCTGGGGCTGGCTGGAAAACCAGCTGGCGGTGCTGATGAAAACCCTGCCGCTGGGCCAGCAAGCCGCCCAGCGGCTGACCTCGCAACTGCTGCCGCTGCTCGATCAGGCGCAGCGTCAGGCTAGCGAGTTAGAACCGCAACACTGGGGCAGCGCCGCCTTTGGCCTGGCCCTGGCGAGCATGGCGCACGAGCGTCAGTACAGCCGTTTATTCCGTTCTTGATGATAAGGAAGACTTGAAGATGAACAGCCAACCCCTGCGTGTCGGCATCGGTGGCCCGGTCGGCTCCGGCAAAACCGCCCTGACCCTGGCCCTGTGCCTGGCCCTGCGCGAACGCTACAACCTGGCCGTGGTGACCAACGACATCTACACCCAGGAAGACGCGCAGTTTCTGGTGCGCAACGAGGCTCTGGCGCCTGAGCGGATCATCGGCGTAGAAACCGGCGGTTGCCCGCACACGGCGATTCGCGAAGACGCCTCGATCAACCTGGAAGCGGTCGACCAACTCAACCGGCGTTTCCCAGGCCTGGACCTGATCATCGTCGAATCCGGCGGCGACAACCTTTCGGCTACCTTCAGCCCGGAGCTGTCGGACCTGACCATCTACGTAATCGACGTATCCGCCGGCGACAAGCTGCCGCGCAAAGGCGGCCCTGGGATCTGCAAGTCCGACCTGCTGGTGATCAACAAGGTCGACCTGGCCCCGCTGGTCGGCGCATCGCTGGACGTGATGGAACGCGACACCCTGAAGATGCGCGGCGACAAGCCGTTTGTGTTCAGCAACCAGAAGATCGGCCAGGGGCTTGATCAGATCATCGCCTTTATCGAACAGCACGGCATGCTCAATGCAGCCTGAGAACCTGCTTACGATCTGCTGCGCGTCGGCCATTCGGCGTTAAAACAGCCTCGGAATGCTCATTTACAGCTCGTAAACTCCGCTTTCTCGGCTGTTTTTGCCTTGACTGGCTCTAGCTCGCGAGATCGTAAACAGGTTCTAAGTACAACCCATTCAGTCAAGGAGACACCCCATGAACCTGCGTAAATCCCTGTTCGCCCTCGCCCTGTTTCTCAGCCCCGCAGTGGCCTTCGCCCACGCTGGCCACGATCACTCCGGGCTAATGGCCGGCCTGGCGCACCCGGTATTCGGTCTCGATCACCTGCTGGCGATGCTCGCCGTCGGCCTCTGGGCTGCACAGCAATCCGGCGCGGCGCGCTGGGCGCTGCCGCTGACCTTTGTTGGCACCATGCTGATCGGCGGCCTGCTGGGCTTTAACGGCTTGCAGATTCCGCTGATGGAAACCGGTATCGCCGCGTCAGTGCTGGCGTTTGGTCTTCTAGTCGCCGTGGCCATCCGCCTGCCAATGGTTATTTCCATCGCCCTGACTGCACTGTTCGCCCTGACCCACGGCGTTGCCCACGGCCTGGAGCTGCCGGCGCTGGCCAGCCCATGGGGCTATGCCGCCGGCTTCGTGGTCGCAACCGCCGCTCTGCACGCCAGCGGCTACGCACTGGTGCGTCTGCTGCCCCAGGCCGCTGCACCGGTGGTGCGCATACTCGGCGCGGCTTCGGCAGTCACCGGCGCCTGGCTGCTGGCAGGCTAAGTGACTGGCTCGGGTGGACGGCCAGCGTCCACCCGCATCCGCCACGCCAACACCCCCTGACCGCAAAGGTCGCTAGGCTGGCGCATTTCGCCTCTCGCCCAGCCGCCATGGCTTTGTCATAGTCGAGGCGTATTAAACCTCCTCTCCCTTGACTGCCCTGGACCCTGACCATGCTGCGCGTTGCCCGCTTTCTCTCTGTTCCACTGCTGTTACTGGCCATCGCCCTCGGCGTACTGGCCCTGACCAGTAAACCGGCCCAACCAGCCGCAGTGCTTAGCAGCTTTGCCGAACGACCGCTGGTGATTGCCCATCGCGGCGGTAAAGGCCTGTGGCCGGAAAACAGCCTGTTTGCCTTTGAGCGTGCCAGCGCCCTGGGCGTGGACATGCTGGAGATGGACCTGCACCTGTCCAGTGACGGCGAACTGGTGGTGATCCACGACCGTACGCTGAATCGCACCACCAATGGCGAAGGCCCGGTGGCCGCGCACAGCCTGGCGCAGTTGCAAGCGCTGGACGCCGGTTACCGCTGGAGCGCCGATGGCGGCCAAAGCTACCCCTACCGTGGCCAGGGCGTGCGGATCCCGACCTTTACCGAAGTGCTCGAACGTTTCCCCAGCATCCCCAAGGTGATTGAAATCAAGGTGCCGGATGTCGGCATGGAAGCGCAGCTGTGTGATGCCCTTGAAGCGCACCAGCAACGCGACAAGGTGATTGTCGGCAGCTTCTATGACCGCAGCCTGCAGCTGTTCCGCGAACAGTGCCCGGGCGTTGCCACCTCTGCAGGCCCCGGCTCGGTACGCTTGCTGGTGGCGCTCAACTGGGTCGGCCTAGGCAGCCTGCTGTCGCCGTCCTACCAGGCGCTGCAGATTCCCGAAGCCCACGATGGTCTACCCATTGCCAGCCCGAGCTTGCTCAAGACCGCCACACAACGTGGGCTGAATGTGCAGCTGTGGACCATCAACGAACAGCCCGATATGCGCCGCCTGATTGATCTGGGGGCAAACGCACTGATCACCGATTACCCGGATCGTGCCCTGCAGGTGCTCGGGCGTTCGACGCAGATCAGCGCCCTAGAAGACTAAGAGCCTTTTACGATCTGCTGCGCGTCGGCCCTACTGCGTTGAAAACAGGCTCGGAATGCTCATTTACAGCTCGTAAACTCCGCTTCCTCGCCTGTTTTCGCCTTGCAGTGCTCTAGCTCGCGAGATCGTAGAAAGGCTCTGACCACTCGCCGCTGTATAAAAAACAACCTACCGCGTTCAGGCCACGTCCGCTGTGGCCTGAACGCATGCGTGCTCAGCTAATCCACAGATCGCTCCACAGCAACCTGGGATAAGTTATCCACCGCGCGTTGCAGCATTGCGGCAAACCCTTGAAATAACGCGATTATTGCTTGACTCGGCAGAGCGTAAATGACGTATTTCGAGACTTCTACACACTGCTTAAAAATCGATCAAAGGGCGCAAAACCAGGCTTTATAAGCCTTGCAGGCAGTCATACCAGAGTTATCAACAGTTCTACCCACAGTAGTCGTGGACAACTTCAGCGCTACCCCATAATGCCCTGAATAACCAGGCTAACCTGTTGTTTTAACGGTAAATAATTGACTGATCAAAAAATGCACAAAGACCGTAAGAAGCCGCACGACTAGGCCTGCAAGCGCCTACGCCCACCTTATCCACAGCTCGCTCCACAGTCTTTGTGCACAACTAACTGTGCACCGCCGCAATAGCTGTGCATAACGCCAAAGCAGCTTTCGGCTATGACCCCAATCGAGACAATCAACAGCCCAGCCGCCGGGCACAGGCGTAACGTCACTCCACCAATCAAGGAGATACGCCCATGCCCCTCAATGACCTGTTACGCAGCCTGCTCGCTGCCTATGCCAGTGGCGCCAGTGGATCGTGCGGCAATAGCAGCGACTAACCCATACCACCGTTTTTCGTGCACTGCGGCAAAACTGGGTTTTCCGCCTATGGCTGATATGTGCTGACTCACGTATAAATCTGCGCACCGTCGCCTGCCCTTCTGCCAGGCGATTCGCCTCAGAAACTCAAGAAAGGAATCCCTCGCATGGCCGGCGCTAGCCTATTAACCCTGCTTGATGACATCGCCGCCGTTCTCGACGATGTGGCGGTAATGACCAAAGTGGCGGCCAAGAAAACTGCCGGGGTACTCGGCGACGACCTGGCGCTGAACGCCCAGCAGGTCAGCGGCGTGCGGGCCGAACGGGAGCTGCCGGTGGTCTGGGCGGTGGCCAAGGGTTCGTTCAAGAACAAGCTGATTCTGGTGCCTGCTGCCCTGCTGATCAGTGCCTTTGCGCCCTGGGCGGTAACGCCGCTGCTGATGTTTGGTGGCGCCTTCCTCTGCTACGAAGGCTTCGAGAAACTCGCGCACAAGTTCCTCCACAGCAAGGCCGATAATCAGGCGCAGCATCAAGAACTGCTGCAGGCTGTGGCCGACCCCGAGGTGGACATGCTGGCGTTCGAGAAGGACAAGATCAAAGGCGCGATCCGCACCGACTTTATCCTCTCGGCAGAAATCATCGCCATCACCCTTGGCACCGTGGCCCTGGCCAGTTTCGGCAAGCAGGTCGCGGCGCTTTCGGGTATCGCTCTGCTGATGACGGTCGGGGTTTATGGCCTGGTGGCGGGTATCGTCAAGCTGGACGACGCCGGCCTCTATCTCAATCAGCGTGGTGGTGAAGGCCTGGGCGGCCGCCTGCAACGCAGCCTCGGTCGCGGCATTCTGTTTACCGCGCCATATATGATGAAAACCCTGTCGATTCTCGGCACCGCGGCGATGTTTATGGTCGGCGGCGGCATCCTCACCCACGGTGTACATGCCGCGCAGGAGTGGATCGACCAGTTGACGCAGAGCGTGGCGGCCAGCAGCGGTCTGCTCGCTGCCTTGCTGCCGACGCTGCTGAATGCCATCGCAGGGATCATCGCCGGCGCCGTGGCCCTGCTGCTGGTTAGCCTGGCGACTCGCGCCTGGAAAGCCGTGAAACCGAGCAAGGCGCAAGCCTGATCCAGCGCCGACCGCCATCCTCTGGCGGCCGGCATCGTCTGTTACCCTGCTTGCTGCATGATCACCGTCTGCGCCGGCATCGGCGCCGGGAAGCCGCCTTCGCCGAGGGCATCCTTGATCATCTTGTTGCTGTCGAAATACACCTGCCAGTAATGGTCGGTGTGGCAATACGGGCGCACCGCCAGCACCGGCCCAACCAGATTGAACTCGATAATTTCCACATCCACCGCCGGCTCTTTCAGCACGTTGGCAATACCGCCGATACGCTGCTTGAGCAGCGCCGCAGCGGCTTTGTAGTCCGCCGCGCCGGACAGCTGCGCCTGCAGATCGACCCGGCGAAACGCGTTGTGGCTGAAGTTCTGGATGTTGTCGGAAAAGATCTTGTTGTTACCCACCAGAGTCATCACGTTGTCCGGGGTGTTGATCGCGGTGACGAACAGGCCGATTTCGGTGACAGTGCCGACCACCCCGCCGGCACTGATAAAGTCGCCGACCTTGAACGGCCGCAGCACGATGATAAAACCGCCGGCCGCGAGGTTGGCCAGCAGCCCCGACCAGGCCATGCCGATGGCCAGGCCGACCGCCGCAATCAGCGCCGCCAGGCTGGTGGTTTGCACGCCGAAGTAGCCGAGAATACCGATGACCAGAATGATGTTGAGGGTCACCGAGATAAAGTTGCCGACATAGCGCAGCACCGTCGGGTCAACCCGCTGCTGGCCCAATGCGCGCTGCACCATGCCGACGGCAAAGCCGATCAGCCAGCGGCCGATCACCCAGAAGGCAATCGCCGAGAGAATCTTGATGGCAAACGCCGCGCCGTACTGCGCGACCAGGTTGTAGAGATCGGCAACTTTCTCGGTGCCGAGATTGATCAGGTTGGTTTCTTCCATGGCGCAGCTCCAGTGAGTGTTCACCAGAAAACGCTAGCACGCAGTTACATAACCGCTAGCCCTCTATCGCGGGGATCGGCAGCACCGTCACCTGCACCTCGGGGTCATGGCTGCCGCCGCCGAGAATCACCCCACGCAGCGGCGAAACATCGGCAAAATCGCGGCCCCAGGCCAGGGTGATATGTTCCAGCGCCGGGCGGATATTGTTGGTTGGGTCAAAATCCACCCAGCCCTGCTGCGGGCAGAACACCGCGACCCAGGCATGCGAGGCATCGGCGCCGATCAGCCGGGGCTGGCCGGGCGGTGGCTGGGTCAGTAGGTAGCCGCTGACATAACGCGCCGAAAGGCCCATGGAGCGCAGGCAGGCGAGCATCAGATGGGCGAAGTCCTGACACACGCCACGGCGCTCCTCCAACACCTGCAGCAGCGGCGTCGCCACCTGGGTGGCGGCGGCATCGAAGCTGAATTCGCTGAAAATTTTCTGCATCAGCCCATCCACCGCCGCCAGAAACGGCCGGCCGGGGCTAAAGCAATCCGCCGCGTAGGCGGCGAACACCTGCTTGAGGTGCACATAGGGCGACTCGAAACGAAAGCGCGTCGCCTCCAACACCCCAGGCAACAGCGCCTGGCCACTGTAACGCAGCGCCGTGCACGCCTCTTCCCAGGGCGGCGACGCCTGCAGATCCAGCGCCGGCCGCGCCAGCACCTCGACCTGCAGGCGCGCGCTGACCTTGAGTTCATGATGCGGGCGCTCGAACACCAGGCGGGTCAGCGGGTTGCCGAACACATCCAGAGCATCCTGGCGCTGGCACGGCTGCGGGCTGACCAGCAGCTGCTGGTTGTGATTGCGCTGCCAGGGGCAAGCCCGTGGCCACAGGTGCGCCAGCTGCTGGGCCAGCGACACCGGGCTGGCGTAGCGGTAATGAGTGTCGTGAAGAATCTGGTAGAAGGCGCTGCTCATAAGGATTGCGTCCGCTGGCTGGCGTCGACATGCACAAAGAAGCGCAAGCCTAAACGGTCGGAGATTTCCGCACTGGCCTGGCTGATGCTTTCCAGCAGCCCAGACAAACCATCCAGCACCTCCTGCACGCTGGCCGCGCCAAATAGCGGATTCTCCAGGCTGGCCAGGCTGAAGCGCGCCAGTTGCCCTTCCAGGTGTTTCAGCCGGCGCTCGCTGGGCAGCTCGAAACGCTCGCCCAGGCGCGACAGGGAGCGCAGCAGGGTGCGCACCTGAAAAAGCACGGAGTGCGGGTTCTGCTCATCCAGCAGCAACAGGTCGAGCACCGGAATCAGCTGCGCCGAAGCCAGGTAACGGGTGCGGTAGGTGATGCTGCTGTTGCCCAGTTCCAGCAGCCACTCCAGTGCGGATTGGTCATTAGCCGCGCTGCTACGGAGAAAATTCGCCAGGCTGTTGCAGAGGAACTGCAGGCGCTCGATGCAGCGGCCGATCATCAGAAAGCGCCAGCCGTCATCGCGGGTCATATCATCCAGGGCAAAGCCCGACAGCGCCGCCAACGACAGCAGCAGACGGTCGAGAAAATCCAGCAGCTCGCCGAAGTCAGCCTGCTCGGCATCCAGGCCCTGGGCCTCGCGCTGCAACTCCAGCAGGGCCTGCCAGTTGGCCTGGGACAGCTTGCCGCGCACGCTGCCAGCCACCCACTGCAGGCGCTGCAGGTTGCCACGCAAGCTGTCAGGCCAGTCCTCGCCGAGCAGCGCTTCAAGCAGGCGCTGCTGCAGTTCGCCGCTTTCGGCATCCGGCAGCAGGCCCAGGCTCTCGGCCAGGCTCAGGGCGGTTTGCAGCGCCTGCGGGTCATCGTCGTCATCCACATAACGCGCCAGCATGATGCGCAGCAGCCGCGCACCGTCCTCGCAGCGTTCGCTGTAGCGACCAAACCAGTAGAGATTTTCCACCACCCGCGAAGGCAGATAGGGGTCGCTGCGTACCAGATCGGCCACGCCCAGCGGACGCAGCCATTGCCAGGGTTCGCCGCCGGCATGCCGCTCGCCGAGTACCCAGGTGTCCTTGCTGGCGCCACCGCGCTGCATCGACACCACTTCGGCATCGGCTTCGGTGGCTACCCGGGTCAGGCCACCGGGCATTACCCGGTAACCCTCGGCACTGGCCACGGCAAACACCCGCATGCCGATGGCGCGCGGCGCCAGCTGGCCTTCTTCAGGCTGCCAGACCGGCGCTTGCGACAATTGCGCCAAAGCCTGGGCGACATAGGCATAAGGCCGCGCCTTGAGGCGTTCAGCCAATTCGGCACGCTGCGCCTCGTCCAGATCACGGCCAAACACCGGGGCAAAACTCTGCGAGGGAAAGCTGGCGCGCACCAGCAGCTCGTCGAGCTGCTCCAGGGCTTTGTCCAGCACCGGCGGCTCGCCGCACCACCAGCTGGCGATGCTCGGCAGCAACAGTTCTTCGCCCAATAATTTTTCCGCGATGGCCGGAAGAAAGCCCGGCAAACCGGGGGATTCCAACACGCCACTGCCGAGGGCGTTGGCCACCAGCACATTGCCCTGGCGCACCGCTTCGAGCAGGCCGGGCACGCCGAGGGCCGAGTCGGTACGCAGCTCCAGTGGGTCGCAAAAGTCATCATCCAGACGGCGCAGCACCGCATGCACGCGGCGCAGGCCGGCCAGGGTTTTCAGGTAGACCTTGGCGTCGCGCACGGTGAGGTCGCTGCCTTCCACCAGCGGATAACCGAGCTGACGCGCCAGGTACAGGTGCTCGAAATAGCTCTCGTTGAAACGCCCAGGGGTGACCAGCACCACCAGCGGTGTTTCACTGCCGGCCGGGGCCTGGCGCGCCAGGGTGTCCTGCAGGGTGCGGAAGAACCCGGCCAGGTATTGCACGCGCAGGTCACGGTACAGCTCGGGAAAGGCGCGCGAGACGATCTGCCGGTTTTCCAGGGCATAACCGGCGCCAGACGGCGCCTGAGTGCGGTCGGCCGTTACCCACCAGCGGCCATCCGGGGCGCGGGCCAAGTCCACCGCATACAAATGCAGATAAGTGCCGCCAGGCGGCTGCACACCCTGGCAGGGCCATAAGTAGTTGTTGTGGCCAAACACCAGCTCAGCCGGCAACAGCCCGTCGGCCAGCAGCTGCTGCGGGCCATACAGATCGGCCAGCACGGCATTCAGCAACCCGGCGCGCTGGGCTACGCCGGCGGCGATCTGCTGCCACTCTTCAGTCGGGATCAGGTTGGGCAGCAGGTCCAGTTCCCACGGCCGGTCGGCGCCATCGGGGTCGGCGTAGACGTTGTAGGTCACGCCGTTTTCCTGAATCTGCCGCGCCAGCAGGGCCTGGCGCTGCGCCAGCTGCGCCGGGCTGCTGCGCTGCAAACGCTCGAGCAGCAGGCGCCAGTGCGGGCGTACCTTACCGTCGGCGTCGAACAGTTCGTGGTAAGCCCCGGACGTCAGGGGGTAGTCGGCAAGCAGGTCGGGCATGGCAGGCTCGATAAAAGGTTCTGGTGTTGCGCAGATGCAGGAGCCAACTCGACGGCTCCTGCAATCGACCCAGGCTAGGTCAGGCGCAGGTCCAGGGTCATGGGCATTTCATTATTATTGATCGGGGCCAGTGCCGGGCGTTTGCCTGGGCTGTGGCCCAGACGGAAGAAACGCGCCAACCGCCGACTCTCGGCCTCATAGGCGTTTACCGGCAGGCTGTCGTAATTGCGTCCGCCCGGATGGGCGACATGATACTGGCAACCGCCCAGGGAGCGGCTCATCCAGCTGTCCACCAGATCGAAGACCAGCGGCGCATGTACTTCGATGGTCGGGTGCAGGCAGTTGGCCGGCTGCCAGGCGCGGAAACGTACGCCGCCGACAAACTCGCCGACCTTGCCGGTAGGCCGCAGCGGCACCGGTACGCCGTTGCAGGTCAGCACATAGCGGTCACTCGGCAGGCCGCTGAGCTTGACCTGCATGCGCTCCAGCGAGGAGTCGACATAGCGCACCGTGCCGCCGCCCCCGCCCTCCTCGCCCAGCACATGCCAAGGTTCCAGGGCCTGACGCAGTTCCAGCTCGATGCCCTTGACGTTGAAATCGCCGGATTTGGGAAAGCGGAACTCGAAGTGCGGGGCAAACCACTCGCTGTGCAGGCGATAGCCGCAGCCGTCGAGCTCCTGCAGCACGTCGGCAAAATCCTGCTCGATAAAGTGCGGCAGCAGGTAGCGGTCATGCAGCTCGGTGCCCCAGCGCACCAGTCGCGCCGGTTTGTAGGGTTCACGCCAGAAACGCGCGATCAGCGCGCGGATCAGCAGCTGCTGGGCCAGGCTCATCTGCGCATGGGGCGGCATTTCGAAAGCACGCAGCTCCAGCAGGCCGAGACGCCCGGAGGCCGAATCCGGCGAGTACAGCTTGTCGATACAGAATTCGGAGCGATGGGTGTTACCGGTCACGTCCACCAGCAGGTTGCGTAGCAGGCGGTCGACCAGCCAGGGCTGACAGTCGCGACCCACTTCGGGCATCTGCGCGAAGGCGATTTCCAACTCGTACAGCGCATCGTTACGCGCTTCATCGATACGCGGCGCCTGGGAGGTCGGGCCGATAAACAGGCCGCTGAACAGGTAGGACAGCGACGGGTGGTTGTGCCAGTAGCTGATCAGGCTGCGCAGCAGATCCGGGCGGCGCAGAAACGGTGAATCCGCCGGCGTCGCGCCGCCGAGGACGAAGTGGTTGCCACCGCCGGTGCCGGTGTGGCGGCCGTCGATCATAAATTTCTCGCTACTCAGGCGGCATTCGCGAGCCTGCTCGTAGAGAAACTCGGTGCGCTCGACCAGCTCATCCCAACTGGCGGCTGGGTGGATATTCACCTCGATCACGCCAGGGTCCGGGGTCACCCGGAAGAACTGCAGGCGCGGGTCCAGCGGCGGCTCATAACCTTCCAGCAGCACCGGGCATTTCAGCTCGGCGGCGGTGGCTTCGATGGCAGCCACCAGCTCCAGGTAATCCTCCAGACGCACCAGCGGCGGCATAAACAGATAGAGCTTGCCCTCGCGCGGCTCGGCACACAGTGCGGTGCGCACCACAGCGGCGGCCGACTGGCCGAGCAGCGGACGCTTACCTGCGCCGTTCTGGCTACCCGGCCAGACGCCGCGCAGCTGCGGCTTGATCTGCGCCGCAGCCGGCAGCGGAGCGAACACCTGGCTGGGGTCTTCCGGGGTCACGTAGGGGTAATCGGCTTCGCTGACCCAGGGCTGGGAATCCAGCGGCAGCCGGTAGCCCATCGCCGAATCGCCCGGTATCAGCCGGCAATGCTGGTCACGCAAAAACCAGCTGCCGCTCTGCCAACCCAGCTGCTTGGCATGCCGAGCCAGCGGCAGGATATGCCCGATCACCTTATCCAGGCTCTGCTCGAACACCTTGCGCAGGCGCTCGCGCTCCAGCGCGTCGGCCAGGCGCGGGTCTTCGGCGGTGACGTTGATCGGCAGCTTGCGTTCGCGCCACAGGTAATAGAAACGGTCCTCATAGGCCGGCACGCAGTATTGGCCATCCACGCCCAAACGTTCGGCGAGCAGGGTGAGGAAGTCGGCGGCCTTGGCCGCATCAACGCCGTAGTCCTGTTGCTCGTCGGCGTACAGCGCCGGGGTGTGCCACAGCGGCTCGCCGTCGCGGCGCCAGTAGGCATTCAGCGACCAGCGCGGCAGCTGCTCGCCGGGGTACCACTTACCCTGGCCGAAATGCACCAGCGCGCTCGGTGCATAGTGCTCGCGCAAGCGATGGAACAAATCAGTGGCCAGGCGGCGCTTGTTCGGCCCCAGGGCGGCGGTGTTCCATTCGGCATCGTCGGGGTAATCAAGGGCGACAAAGGTCGGCTCGCCGCCCATGGTCAGGCGTACGTCCTGGGCCTGCAGATCGCCGTCGATCTTCTGCCCGAGCGCGACAATCGCCTGCCACTGCGCCTCGCTGTAGGGTTTGCTGACGCGCGGCGCTTCCCAGATACGCTCGACCCACATCTCGTGGCTGAACTCGCACTCGCTCTCATCCACGCCGCCGCTGATCGGCGCCGCCGAGGACGGTTCGGGGCTGCAGGCCAGCGGAATATGGCCTTCACCGGCGAACAGGCCGCTGGTCGGGTCCAGGCCAATCCAGCCGGCACCCGGCAGATAGACCTCGCACCAGGCATGCAGGTCAGTGAAATCCACCTCGGTGCCGGATGGGCCGTCGAGGGATTTCACATCCGCTTTCAGCTGGATCAGGTAGCCGGAAACAAAGCGCGCCGCCAGGCCCAGGTGGCGGAACAGCTGCACCAACAACCAGGCCGAGTCGCGGCAGGAGCCGGAGCCTTTCTGCAGGCTTTCTTCCGGAGTCTGCACGCCCGGCTCCAGGCGGATCAGGTAACTGATATCGGTGGAAAGGCGCTGATTCAGCGCCACCAGAAAATCCACGCTCGACAGCGGCGTGCGCTCGATGCTGGCCAGATACGTGGCAAACAGCTTGCTGGCCGGCAGCTTGACCAAATAAGGCGCCAGCTCCAGCTGCTCGCCCGCGGTGTAGGCAAAAGGGATTTTCTCGGCGTAGGGTTCGAGGAAGAAATCAAAGGGGTTAAACACCGCCATTTCGGCAACCAGATCGACTTCGATTTTCAGCTCGCGGGTCTTTTCTGGGAAGACCAGGCGCGCCAGGTAGTTGCCCTGGGGGTCCTGCTGCCAGTTGATAAAGTGCTCGCCCGGCTCGACCTTCAACGCGTAGGACAACACCCGGGTACGGCTGTGCGGTGCAGGGCGCAGGCGCACGACCTGCGGGCCAAGGTTGACCGCGCGGTCGTAGCGATAGTGGCTGACATGGTGCAAGGCGATATGAATCGACACAGCGGGCCTCCTGCGAGCCTGGGCGATAACCAGGCAGCGCAAGACTTATGCCAGTGGCCCAAGCCAGAGCTGGCGCGGCCTGCCGCATTCACCCGCTACAGGCACGCACCACAACAGGGCCAGCCATGCCCCACGCCAGCCGCGGCGCACGAAAACAGGTCGCGCCCTTCAGCAATCCCCTTGCAGGCTGGCAACCCACCGCCGCAGCACCTCGACGCCCTCGGTATGCACGGAGGAACGGCCCAGCTCCGGCATCATGATGCTCGGATCCACGCTCTCCATTCGAAATAGCAGCACCGACTTATCCGGCTGGCCCGGGTGAATATCCACCAGACGATCACCCGAGCCTTTCCCTGCAGCCACCGGCTGCTTGCACAGGCCATAACTGATGCCGATGGCCGTGGCCGGGTCAAGCAGCAGCCCTGAAGTACGCCCCGGGCCCTTGGGGTTGTGACAGTGGCTGCAGTTGGCATCCAGATAACTGCGCGCCTGCTGTTCCAGGCTCTCGCCACTGCGCGGGGTCGGCCATAAAGCGTTCTGCGGCACGCCCTGCAATTCGGCCGGCACGCCCTGTAGACGGCCCTGCTGCTGCCAGTACTGCAACTGATTATGCGTGCCATCGGCGTAGGCAAAATCCTTGTTCAGGTGCCGCGACTTGGGCCCCAGCGGATTGACGCCCTTCCCTGCAGTTTCCTCATGGCAACCGGCGCATTGGTTAGCGTCCGGCACCTGATAGGCCACCGCCTGAGTCTTGCCCTCGGCATTCAGCAGGCTCAACTGGCGGCTGTCACCAGCCCATTCCAGATGTGCCTCCTTTTGCTGTTCATCCCACACATAGGGCAACGCGACCCAGCCGTCCTGCTGTTTAAGCAGAATGCGCGTCTCGATCAACTGCACCCGCGCCAGCTCCAGACCGCGCTGCGGATCGCGGTCATCCTGCTCGTTAAGCAGCAGGCGGCCCTGGGCGTCCTTGGGGTAGTAGAAGGTCTTGCTCAGCACCGTGCCAACCGGGTAGTCGAAGTGCGCCTCGCCATAACTCGCCGCCGTACCTGCCGGCATCCACACGCTGCGCAGCTTGTGCGCGTAGTCGGTAAACAGCGGGGTATTCAGGTCATAGGGCAGCGCCTCGGCAATCGGCGCGATAAAACCATCGGCGCGTTGCAGCATGCCCCACTCGCTGAGTGTTTCCGGGTAGTTGTCACCTTGCGGCAGGTACAACGGGGCCGGCTGCTGCTCACAGCCGGCCAGGAGCAGTAACACACCCAGCAGCAGCCTACGCATCAGGCCCCCTGACCGGCTTCGGCCGAAGCCAGTTTGACTGCCGGCAGCGCGGGCAGGCTGCAACGGTAGTCGGCCATTTCGGTGCTGATGTTCTTGAAGTTGTTCGGCCCGTCGACGTTGATCATCCCCGCCTCGCCGTTATTGATGCAGATCGCGCGATCAGCCGGCAGCTTGCCATCCACCAGAATGTCGAGGTTGACGTAGCCGTCCCAGAGAATGTCCGGCAGACGGCCATTCAAGCCGAACTGGCTGACCTTCAGCGCCTTCAGCTCCAGGTGATCCGGGCTGTCGCCGCCGGGGCCGAAGCGGTTGCCGTGGATATAGATGCCTTCTGGATAGGGGTCGAAGTTCTCGGCGGTGGAGAGGTCGGTGTAACCGGTGCTGAAGTAGCTGCTGATGATGATGTTGGCGGTCTTGTGATCGCCGATATCGTTGTCGAACACCTCGACATCGTCATTGGAGTTGATCACCACCCCCGAGCCTGCCGGAACGCTGGCCACGGGTGTGCCTTTGTGGCCGAAGTTCTTGTGGTTGTTGCCTTCGATCTTGTTACGGAACACCCGCGTCACCCGGCCGGCCTGCGGCAGGTTGGGCATGTTGAACACCAGAATGCCGCCGGTATTGCCGGTAGCGACGTTGTCATACACGTCGGCGTCGATGGTGTTTTCGATCTCGATGCCAGCGACGTTGCGCTCGGCGCGGCTGTTGCGTACCACCACGTTGCGCGACTGGCCGACATAAATGCCGGCATCGGAGGCGCCAATGGCCACCGCGCCGTCGATCAGGGTATTTTCGGTCTGCACCGGGTAGATGCCGTAGGCGCCGTTCTCGGTGGCCGGGCCGTTGGTCCACTCGGTGCGCACACGGCGGATGATGATGTTCTTGCCGCCCACCACTTTCAGCGAATCACCCAGGGTGTCCTCGAAGGCGATGTCTTCAATGGTGAAATCCGAGGCATCCACCAGCAGGCCTTCAGCGCCGGACTTCTGCCCCTTGAAGCTGAGGATGGTCTTGTCCATACCCGCGCCCTTAATAGTCACACCGCTGACTTTCAGGCTCAGGCTGCGGTCGAGCTGATAGGTGCCGGCGGGAATCTCGATCACGCTGCCGGGCTTGGCCTTGATCAGCTGGGTCTGCAGGTCTTTCTGGAAATCCAGATCGGCCACCGGGGCCGGTTCTTCGCTGCAGGCGGCAAGCAGCACGGACAGGGCAAGCACGGAAAGCGGGGCAAGGCGCATGGCAATCTCCAGCGTTTTTCTTATTAAGTGGAACGATAGTACCAACTAATCAGAAAAAGCCAACCCCTGCGCACGCTCAGCCCACACCGCCCGACCAATAGCCCAGAGCGTCGCGCATCCGTTACCATCGCCGGCAATTAAGCGAAGAGATGCGGCATGTATATCTATCGATTGGTACTGATCCTGGTGGTGGGGATCTACCTGTTCTCCCCGGCCATCATGGACTGGTGGATCGACCCCAATGGGGCCTGGTACCGCCCCTACCTGCTGTGGCTGATCCTGATAGTCGTGACCTTCATTCTTCAGAGTCAGCGTGATGCCGATGAGCTCTGACCTGTTGCGGCGCGACGTACGTGACCGCTCCTTACCCTTATTCGCTTCAGAGCCAACGTGATGCTGACGAGCTTTAGCCTGAGCCAGCTGATTCTGATCAGCGCTGCCTACCTTCTTATTCTGTTCGGCGTGGCCTGGATCAGTGAACGTGGCCTGATTCCGCGCTGGGTGATTCGTCACCCACTGACCTACACCCTGTCGCTCGGCGTATACGCCAGCGCCTGGGCCTTCTACGGCACGGTGGGGTTGGCCTATCAATATGGCTACGGCTTCCTCGCCAGTTACCTGGGGGTGTCTGGAGCCTTTCTGCTGGCGCCGGTGCTGCTCTACCCGATCCTGCGTATCACCCGCACCTACCAGCTGTCATCGCTGGCCGACCTGTTTGCCTTCCGTTTTCGCAGCACCTGGGCCGGCGCGCTGACCACGGTGTTTATGCTGATCGGCGTACTGCCGCTACTGGCTCTACAGATTCAGGCGGTGGCCGATTCCATCGGCATCCTCACCCGCGAGCCGGTGCAGGAGCGCGTAGCGTTGGCCTACTGCGGGCTGATCATCCTGTTCACCATCCTGTTCGGCGCCCGGCATATCGCCACCCGCGAGAAGCACGAAGGCCTGGTGTTCGCCATCGCCTTTGAGTCGGTGGTCAAACTGGTGGCCATTAGCGCCATCGGTCTGTATGCCCTGTACGGTGTGTTCGACGGTCCGCAGGACCTGCAATCCTGGCTGGTGCAGAACCAGTCGTCGCTGACCAGCCTGCACACGCCGCTGCAGGAAGGCCCATGGCGTACCCTGTTGCTGGTGTTCTTCGCCTCGGCGATCGTCATGCCGCACATGTACCACATGACCTTTACCGAGAACCTCAACCCGCGCGCCATGGTCAGCGCCAGTTGGGGCCTACCGTTGTTTCTGCTGCTGATGAGCTTGGCGGTGCCGCTGATTCTCTGGGCCGGCCTCAAGCTGGGTGCAACCACCAACCCGGAATACTTCACCCTCGGCGTCGGCATCGCGGTGAATAGCCAGACCCTGGCACTGATTGCCTATGTCGGCGGCCTGTCGGCTTCCAGCGGGTTAATCATCGTCACCACCCTGGCGCTGTCCGGCATGGTGCTCAACCATGTGGTTTTGCCGCTGTATCAACCGCCGTCGGAAGGCAATATCTACCGCTGGTTGAAGTGGACACGGCGCGCACTGATCCTGCTGGTGATCATGGCCGGCTACGGCTTCTATTTACTGCTCGGTGCCGAACAGGACCTGGCCAACCTCGGCATCGTCGCCTTCGTCGCCACCCTGCAATTCCTCCCCGGCGTTCTGTCGGTGTTGTACTGGCCCGCCGCCAATCGCAAAGGCTTTATTGCCGGCTTGCTGGCGGGGATCGCCGTATGGGTGGTGAGCATGCTGTTGCCGATGCTCGGCAACCTGCAGGGCCTGTATCTGCCCTGGTTCAACGTCATTTATGTGCTGGATGACAGCAGTTGGCACCTGGCCGCCATCGGCTCATTGGCCGCTAACGTGCTGGTGTTCACCCTGGTGTCACTGTTCACCGAAGCCAGCCCGGAAGAAAAGAGCGCCGCAGAAGCCTGCGCGGTGGATAACGTGCGCCGCCCGCAACGCCGCGAACTGCTGGCGGCCTCACCGCAAGAATTCGCTGCGCAACTGGCCAAACCCCTGGGCGCCAAGACCGCCCAGCACGAGGTGGAGCAAGCCCTGCGCGACCTGCATTTACCGTTCGATGAAGGTCGCCCTTATGCCCTGCGCCGCCTGCGCGACCGCATCGAGGCCAACCTGTCCGGGCTGATGGGCCCCAGCGTGGCCCAGGACATCGTCGAAACCTTCCTGCCCTATAAAGCTGGCAGCGAAACCTACGTCACCGAGGACATCCACTTTATCGAGAACCGCCTTGAGGACTACCACTCGCGCCTCACCGGTCTCGCCGCCGAACTCGACACCCTGCGCCGCTATCACCGCCAGACCCTGCAGGAACTGCCGATGGGCGTCTGCTCGCTGGCCAAGGATCAGGAGATCCTGATGTGGAACAAGGCCATGGAAGAACTCACCGAAATCCCCGCGCAGCGTGTGGTCGGCTCACGCCTGAACACTTTGGCCGAGCCCTGGCGTGGGCTGCTGGAGCGGTTTATCGAACTGCCCGACGAACACTTGCACAAACAGCGCCTGGCCTTGGACGGCCAAACGCGCTGGCTCAACCTGCACAAAGCGGCCATCGACGAGCCACTGGCCCCCGGCAACAGCGGCCTGGTACTGCTGGTTGAAGACCTCACCGAAACGCAGATGCTGGAAGATAAGCTGGTGCACTCCGAGCGACTCGCCTCCATTGGTCGTCTGGCTGCCGGCGTGGCGCATGAGATTGGCAACCCGATCACCGGCATCGCCTGCCTGGCGCAGAACCTGCGCGAAGAACGCGAAGGTGACCCCGAGCTGACCGAGATCAGCGAGCAGATCATCGAGCAGACCAAGCGCGTGTCGCGCATCGTTCAATCGCTGATGAGCTTTGCCCATTCCGGCAGCCACCAGCACAGCGAGGAGCCGGTGTGTCTGGCCCAGGTGGCCCAGGATGCGATTGCCCTGCTGGCGCTCAACCGGCGCAGCGTTGAAGTGCAGTTTTTCAATCTCTGCGACTCCGATCATTGGGTGGTGGGTGACCCGCAACGCCTGGCCCAGGTGCTGATCAACCTGCTGTCAAACGCCCGCGATGCCTCACCGCCGGGCAGTGCGATCCGGGTCAAGAGCGAACGTTTCGAGCACACCGTAGACCTGATCGTCGAGGACGAAGGCAGCGGTATTCCCAAGGCTATCATCGACCGTTTGTTCGAACCCTTCTTCACCACCAAGGACCCGGGCAAAGGTACGGGACTGGGCCTTGCACTGGTCTATTCGATTGTGGAAGAGCATTATGGACAGATAACAATCGACAGCCCGGCCGACCCCGAGCTTCAACGCGGCACCCGCATTAGGGTCAGCCTGCCGAGGCATGTCGAGGCGACGTCCATAGCGACTTAAACCAGCTACCAGCGAGCATGCCTGCCAGGCCCTTTAGCCCAGCGGCATGCCCCGAGACCGTCGAGAGACCGAATTGATGCCTCATATTTTGATCGTCGAAGACGAAACCATTATCCGCTCTGCCTTGCGTCGCCTGCTGGAACGTAACCAATACGAAGTCAGCGAGGCCGGCTCGGTGCAAGAAGCGCAAGAACGCTTCAGCATCCCCAGCTTCGACCTGATCGTCAGCGACCTGCGCCTACCGGGCGCACCCGGCACCGAGCTAATCAAGCTCGGCCAGGGCACGCCGGTGCTGATCATGACCAGCTACGCCAGCCTGCGTTCGGCGGTCGACTCGATGAAAATGGGCGCGGTGGATTACATCGCCAAGCCCTTCGACCACGACGAAATGCTCCAGGCCGTCGCGCGCATCCTGCGCGATCACCAGCAGGCCAAGAGCGCTCCAGCCCCCGCCACCGGCACAACAAAAGCCAGCGCCGATAAGGTGGTGGACAACAGCAACGGCGAAATCGGCATCATCGGCTCCTGCGCGGCTATGCAGGAGATGTACAGCAAGATCCGCAAGGTCGCGCCCACTGATTCCAACGTACTGATTCAAGGCGAGTCCGGCACCGGTAAAGAACTGGTCGCCCGCGCTCTGCACAACCTTTCGCGCCGTGCCAAAGCGCCGCTGATTTCAGTGAACTGCGCCGCCATCCCCGAATCGCTGATCGAGTCCGAGCTATTCGGCCATGAGAAAGGTGCCTTTACTGGCGCCAGCGCCGGCCGAGCGGGTTTGGTCGAAGCCGCTGACGGCGGCACCTTGTTCCTTGATGAAATCGGTGAACTGCCTCTCGAGGCCCAGGCACGCCTACTGCGCGTACTGCAGGAAGGCGAAATCCGCCGGGTCGGCTCGGTGCAATCACAGAAGGTCGATGTGCGCTTGATCGCCGCGACTCACCGTGACTTGAAAAGCCTGTCGAAGATTGGCCAATTTCGCGAAGACCTGTATTACCGCCTGCATGTGATTGCCCTAAAACTGCCCGCACTGCGTGAACGCGGCGCTGACGTAAGTGAAATCGCCCGCGCCTTCCTGGTGCGCCAAAGCACCCGCCAGGGCCGCCCGGAATTGAGCTTTGCTGCCGATGCTGAACAAGCGATTCGCCATTACCCCTGGCCGGGTAACGTGCGTGAACTAGAAAACGCCATCGAACGCGCAGTGATTCTCTGTGAAGGCAATAGCATCTCGGCCGAACTACTGGGCATCGATATTGAACTGGATGACCTGGAAGACGACTTCACCGGCCTGCCCGCACAAAGCGGCGGCCTGGGGCATGAGCCGAGCGAACCTACTGAAGACCTGTCGTTGGAGGATTACTTCCAGCACTTCGTTCTCGAGCACCAGGACCATATGACCGAGACCGAACTGGCACGCAAACTCGGCATCAGCCGCAAATGTTTGTGGGAGCGCCGCCAGCGCCTCGGTATCCCACGGCGTAAATCCTCAGGAGCAACCGCGGGCTAGAGCGGCGCGCCAAGGTGACAGATGCGCCCGCAAGAGGTTCCCTCACCTGTTACCCCTTCAACACTTAGTAACAAAAGCCGGGTCTTACGGTAACGAGAACCCGGCTTTTTTGTGCCACATCGTGCCTCACACAAACAATCAAGCCGTTGATTTTAAAGGGATTTAAAAAACTGGCACGGGGTATGCTTTAGGGTCAGTACAACAACAATAACAAAACGTTCCAACCCTAATAAAAATAAGACGTACCGACTCCAGCACAATAAAAACAACAACGCGGAGGCGCAGCTAACTGATTCTTTTGGAAAGGACTTGCCGTTGGGGTACGCCCCATAACCAGGCTGAGAACAATAAAACTGCCCCAAGGCAGCGCCAATACTGGTTAGGTCACACCGTGATCATTGCAGCGTCAGCATCCAAAGCAATCCGTTTGCTCTTGATTCCCAGCTTGGGAAGTTTTCCAAAAGTCCTTGACTGGATGGAACGGGTAAATCAACAAAAACAACAAGCCCGCCATAATAATAAAAACAGAGCACGCACCAATTTGGGGGGGAGCTTCGGCTCCCCCAGTAGCTTCAAATCCCCCGCCTGCCGCCCTTTCCTGTCGTTTCCTCCATCAATCGTCGACTCAATGCTAGAATCCGCGCCATTCCTGCGGCCGGCATATACTCTGGCCAGTCATTTAGTCAAACAGTGCCTCCCATGCTGAAAAAGCTGTTCAAGTCCTTTCGTACCCCTGCCCGCCGTGGCAACCATTCACACAGCACGCCTGAAGTGCTGAGCAGCAGCCAGCACCCGATCGAACGTGGTGAAATCAGCCGCTATGCCATCAGCGTGGTCGAACGCCTTCAGCAGGCTGGCTACCAAGCGTATCTGGTCGGCGGTTGCGTACGCGATCTGCTGCTAGACATTGACCCCAAGGATTTCGACGTGGCCACCAGCGCCACGCCCGAGCAAGTGCGCGCCGAATTTCGTAACGCCCGGGTCATTGGCCGCCGCTTCAAGCTGGTTCACGTGCACTTCGGCCGTGAAATCATTGAGGTCGCCACCTTCCGCGCCAATCACCCGGAAGGCGAGGAAGAAGAAAACAGCAACCTGTCCTCGCGTAACGAGAGCGGACGCATTCTGCGTGACAATGTGTATGGCAGCCTGGAAGACGACGCCCAGCGTCGCGACTTCACTATCAATGCGCTGTATTACGACCCGAGCACCGAGCGCATCCTCGATTACGCCAATGGCGTGCACGACATCCGCAACCACCTGATCCGCCTGATCGGTGATCCGACTCAGCGCTACCAGGAAGACCCGGTGCGCATGCTGCGTGCAGTACGTTTTGCCGCCAAGCTGGATTTCGACATCGAGAAACACAGCGCCGCGCCGATCTACAAACTGGCCCCGCTGCTAGGCGGCATCCCCGCTGCGCGCCTATTCGATGAAGTACTCAAGCTGTTTCTCGCCGGCTACGCGGTGTACACCTACGAGCTGCTGGTGGATTACGGCCTGTTCGGCCAGCTGTTCCCGGCCAGCGCCGAGGCGCTGAAACTCAACCCGGATTACACCGACCAGTTGATCCGTAATGCGTTGGACAACACTGACCTACGCATTCATCAGGGCAGGACAGTCACCCCTGCGTTCCTCCTAGCAGCACTGCTGTGGCCAGCCCTGCCAGCCCGCGTGATCAAGCTGCAGGATCGCGGTATGCCGCCGATCCCGGCCATGCAGGAAGCTGCTCACGAACTTATCAGCGAACAGTGCCAGCGCATCGCGGTGCCCAAGCGCTTCACCATGCCGATCCGCGAAATCTGGGATATGCAGGAACGCCTGCCACGCCGCAGCGGCAAACGCGCCGATATGCTGCTGGAAAACCCACGCTTCCGCGCTGGCTACGACTTCCTGCTGCTGCGCGAAAGCGCAGGCGAGGAAACCGGTGGCCTGGGCGACTGGTGGACCCGCTATCAGGATGTCAGCGACAGCGAGCGGCGCAATATGATCCGCGACCTCAGCAACAAGGACGATGGCCCAGGTGCCCCCCGTAAGCGCAAACGCAATAACAGCAAGCGTAAACGTGGCCCGGCTGCTGAGAACTCGAGCAGTACAGCCGGCGAATAATGGAACGCGTCTATATCGGCCTGGGCAGTAACCTGGCCACACCGATCGAGCAACTGCGCAGCGCGCTGGCCGCCCTGGCCGCGCTGCCGCAGACAGATCTGATTGCCCAGTCATCCTTCTATAGCAGCGACCCATTGGGTCCTGCGGATCAACCGCGCTATGTAAATGCCGTGGCGGCACTGGATACCGAACTCCGTCCACTGGCCCTGCTTGATGCGCTGCAGACCATCGAATTGGAACAGGGCCGTACGCGCAAGGCCGAGCGTTGGGGGCCACGCACCCTCGACCTAGATATTTTGCTGTTCGGCGAACACTTACTGGATGAGCCGCGCCTGACCGTGCCGCACTACCATATGCACGCCCGCGCCTTTGTCCTCTACCCGCTGGCTGAGATCGCCCCCGACCTAAAGCTGCCGGATGGCCGCGCCCTGACAGAACTGCTTGGGGCTTGTCCTTATGCAGGGCTGGAACGCCTCAGCGAAACAGAGTTGACCTGAACTCCGGACAACTTCGACTACTGGGTCATGCAGCCGCAGCAGTAATAACCCTACCTGCGACCAGACACATTGGCGGTAACGGCAGTAACAAGCCGGTAACACCTGCAATTGACTTCGAGCCCCCCCATCAGGACTATAGGCGTCCCGTTGCCCCGCACCGGTGCAATTCGAGGCCAATGCAGGCCAACTTGAAGCAGCACAACTGCTGACTGAACGCCTGAGTGAGGACAGTTTTCATGCCTGATGTAACCCTGACCACCCTGCAAAGCCTCAAGCAGAGCGGCGAGAAAATCGCCATGCTGACCTGCTATGACGCCACGTTCGCCCAGACGGCCTGCCAGGCCGGCGTCGATGTGCTGCTGGTGGGCGATTCGCTCGGCATGGTCTTGCAAGGCCATGACAGCACGCTGCCCGTCACTGTCGCCGAAATGGCGTACCACACCGCCAGCGTCAAACGTGGTAACCAGGGCGCGCTGATTCTCGCCGATCTGCCCTTTATGGCCTACGCCACCCTTGAGCAAGCCCTGAACAACAGCGCGGCACTGATGCAAGCCGGCGCCCACATGGTCAAGCTCGAAGGTGCAGCCTGGCTCGCCGAGCCAATTCGTCAACTGGCTGAGCGCGGCGTACCCGTATGCGCCCATCTCGGCCTCACCCCGCAGGCGGTGAATATCCTCGGTGGTTATAAGGTGCAAGGCCGCCAGGAAGCCCAAGCGCGGCAGATGCGCGCTGACGCAATGGCACTGGAACAAGCCGGCGCGGCGATGCTGCTGCTGGAATGCGTACCCAGCGAACTGGCCGCTGAAATCAGCCAAGCCGTGAAGATCCCAGTTATCGGCATTGGCGCCGGCGTTGCCACCGACGGTCAGGTGTTGGTCCTGCATGACATGCTTGGGCTTTCACTCAGCGGCCGCACGCCAAAATTCGTGAAGAACTTTATGGCCGGCCAGAGCAGCATCCAGAACGCCATCAGTGCGTACGTCAAAGCGGTCAAAGACCAGAGTTTCCCAGCAGCCGAACACGGATTTTCTGCATGAACACAGTTAAAAGCGTGCGCGAGTTGCGCGCCGCTGTCGCCCAGGCCCGTGCCGAAGGCAAACAGATCGCCTTCGTCCCGACCATGGGCAACCTGCATGCCGGTCACGCCGCACTGGTGGAAAAAGCCGCTCAGCGCGCCGATTTCGTAGTCGCCAGCATCTTCGTCAATCCCTTGCAGTTCGGCCCCAGCGAAGACCTCGACAAATACCCGCGCACCCTGCTCGCCGATCAGGAAAAGCTGGTCGAAGCAGGCTGCCATCTGCTGTTCACCCCGGATGTCGAGGAAATGTACCCGCACGGTATGGACGGCCAGACCCGTGTCAGCGTACCGGGCGTGTCTGAAGGCCTCTGCGGCGCTAGCCGCCCAGGCCACTTTGAGGGCGTTGCGACCGTAGTCAGCAAGTTGTTCAACATGGTGCAGCCGGATCTGGCGATTTTTGGCCAGAAGGATTTCCAGCAGCTGGCGGTGATCCGCACCTTAGTGCGTGACCTCAATATGCCGATCCAGATTATCGGCGAGCCGACGGTGCGGGCCGACGATGGCCTGGCGCTGTCCTCGCGCAACGGTTACCTGAATACGGCACAGCGTGAAGTTGCGCCGGTGCTGTACCGTACCCTGCAAGAGATGGCCACAGCGATTCGCGCCGGTGAGCGTGATTACGCCAAACTGGTCGCCGCTGCACAGCAGCAACACAGCGCCGCAGGCTTTAGCCCGGATTATCTGGAAGTACGCGAAGCCAACAGCCTGCGTCCGGCCACCGCTGATGATCGCCGCCTGGTCATACTGCTGGCCGCGTTTATTGGCAGCACCCGGTTGATCGACAACCTGGCGTTCGACCTCGATACTCCAGGCTGATCCACGGTGTAGATGCTGGCCCAACACCCGCCAGTTACACTCAAGGCCCGGATAACTCCGGGCTTTTTTGCATGATTCGCCGCACCCAAAACAAGGAACACGCACCAATGGCCTACTTCCAGCAAACGCATGACGTCACCAGCCTGCCCGCCTGGCAGGCGCTGCGCGAGCAGCGCGAGCAGATGAACGACTTCAGCATGCGCGAGGCCTTTGCCCGTGACCCGCAACGTTTTACCCGTTTTTCCCTGAGCAGCAGCGGTCTGCTGCTGGACTACTCAAAGAACCTGATCGACGAAAAAACCCTGGAACTATTGGTGCAGCTGGCTGAACAAGCCCAGCTGCCAGCGTCCATTCACGCCCTGTTCAGCGGCGATAAGGTCAATGCCTCTGAAGGGCGTGCAGCCCTGCATACAGCCCTGCGCAGCCCGATTGGCCGCACCCTGAAACTCGACGGCGTCGACCTGATTCCGCAAGTGCACCGCGTACTGCATCAGATGACCGAATTGGTCAGCCGCGTGCACAGCGGCCTGTGGCGCGGCTACAGCGACAAACCGATCACCGAAGTGGTGAACATTGGTATTGGCGGTTCATTCCTCGGCCCGCAGTTGGTGTCCGAAGCACTGCGGCCCTTTACCCAGCGCGGCGTGCGCTGTCATTACCTGGCGAATATCGACGGCAGCGAGTTCCGTGAACTGACGGCGCGCCTGAACCCACAGACCACGCTGTTTATTGTCTCGTCCAAATCCTTCGGCACGTTGGAAACCCTGAAAAACGCCCTGGCCGCACGCGACTGGTACCTGGCCCTGGGCGGCCCGGAAGCCGAGCTGCACAAGCACTTTATTGCGGTGACCAGCAACCAGAAGGCTGCGATCGAATTCGGTATCAAGGCGGAAAATATCTTCCCGATGTGGGACTGGGTCGGCGGGCGTTACTCACTGTGGTCGGCCATCGGCCTGCCGATTGCCCTGGCCATCGGCATCTCTAACTTCAAAGAACTGCTGGCCGGCGCCTACGCCATGGACCAGCATTTCACCCAGGCGCCGCTGGCGGAAAACATGCCCGTCCTGATGGCCATGCTGGGGATCTGGTACGGCAACTTCTGGGGTGCGAAAAGCCAGGCAATCCTGCCTTACGACCACTACCTGCGTAACTTCACCAAACACCTGCAGCAGTTGGACATGGAATCCAACGGCAAAAGCGTGCGCCAGGACGGCAGCCCCGTGGACTTCAGCACCGGCCCCGTGATCTGGGGCGGCGTGGGCTGTAACGGCCAACACGCTTATCACCAGTTGCTGCACCAGGGTACCGAGCTGATCCCAGCGGACTTTATCGTCCCGGTTAATAGCTTCAGCCCGCTGGCTGACCACCATCAGTGGCTGTTTGCCAACTGCCTGTCTCAGAGCCAAGCCTTGATGCACGGCAAGACCCGCGAGGAAGCCGAAGCCGAACTGCGCGCCAAGGGTCTGGACGAGGCCGAAGTGCAACGTCTGGCACCGCACAAGGTGATCCCCGGTAACCGCCCGAGCAATATCCTCGCGCTCAACCGCGTCGACCCGTTCAACCTCGGCGCACTGGTCGCGCTGTATGAGCACAAGGTGTTTGTCCAAAGCGCCATCTGGGGCATCAACGCCTTCGACCAGTGGGGCGTCGAACTGGGCAAGGAGCTCGGCCAGGGCGTCTATCAACGCCTCACCGGCCAACTCGACGAGCCTGCCAGCGACGCCTCGACCCAGGGGCTGATCCAGCACTTCCGCGAGCGCCATCGCGGCTGATCGAAGCCGGCTAAGCACAAGGCCAGCACTTGAACCAAGCACCCGCTTGGTTCACCCTTACGAGCATTGCGGAACACAACAACAAGGACCCGCCATGTTCGAAATCACTCGCCACCCCGTGCCCGATGCCGTGCGCCAGCGCGCCCACCTGGATAACGACGACTACCTGCGTTTGTACCAGCAGTCGATCGAGCAACCGGAAACCTTCTGGGCCGAGCAGGCCAAGGCCTTTCTCGACTGGAGCAAACCCTGGGACAGCGTGCAGCAGGGCGACCTGCTCAGCGGCTCGGGCTCCTGGTTCAAGGGCGGGCAGCTGAACGTCAGCTACAACTGCATCGACCGCCACCTGCAGCAGCGCGGCGAGCAGATCGCGCTGATCTGGGAAGGCGACAACCCCAGCGAATCGGCACATATCACCTACAAGAAACTGCACCACAACGTCAGTCGCCTGGCCAACGTGCTGAAAAGCCGTGGAGTGAAAAAGGGCGACCGAGTGTGCATCTATATGCCGATGATCCCCGAGGCCACCTACGCCATGCTCGCCTGCACGCGCATCGGTGCGGTGCATTCGGTGGTGTTCGGCGGCTTCTCCCCTGACGCGCTGCGTGACCGCATTCTGGATGCCGATTGCCGCACGGTGATCACCGCCGATGAAGGCGTGCGCGGCGGCAAGTACGTGGCGCTCAAGGCCAATGTCGACAAGGCGCTGCAGAGCTGCCCGGCCGTCAATACGGTGGTGGTGGTCGAGCGTACCCAGGGCGAAATCGACTGGGTCGACGGCCGCGACATCTGGTATCACGAAGCCTTGCGTGAAGCCTCCGGCGACTGCCCGCCGGAGCCGATGGACGCCGAGGACCCGCTGTTTATCCTCTACACCTCAGGCAGCACCGGCAAACCCAAGGGCGTGCTGCACAGCACTGGCGGCTATCTGCTGATGGCGGCGATGACCCACAAGTACGTGTTCGACTACCACGAGGGCGATGTCTACTGGTGCACCGCCGACGTCGGCTGGGTCACCGGGCACAGCTATATCGTCTACGGCCCGCTGGCCAACGGCGCGACCAGCCTGATCTTCGAAGGTGTACCCAATTACCCCACCGCCTCGCGCTTCTGGCAGGTGATCGACAAGCATCAGGTAAACATCTTCTACACCGCACCCACCGCTTTGCGCGCGCTGATGCGTGAAGGCAGCGACCCGGTCGAATGCACCGAACGCACCAGCCTGCGCCTGCTCGGCAGCGTCGGCGAGCCGATCAACCCGGAAGCCTGGGAGTGGTATTACAACGTGGTCGGCGAGCGCCGCTGTCCGATCGTCGACACTTGGTGGCAGACCGAAACCGGCGCCATTCTGATCACCCCACTGCCCGGTGCCACCGACCTCAAACCGGGTTCGGCGACCCGGCCGTTCTTTGGCGTGCAGCCGGTGCTGCTGGATGAACAGGGCAAGGAGATTGAGGGCGCAGGCAGCGGCGTGCTAGCAATCAAGGACAGCTGGCCGAGCCAGATCCGCAGCGTCTACGGCGACCATCAACGGATGATCGATACTTATCTGAAGCCCTACCCCGGTTACTACTTCAGCGGCGACGGCGCACGCCGCGACGAGGACGGTTACTACTGGATCACCGGCCGGGTGGACGACGTGATCAACGTCTCCGGCCACCGCATTGGCACCGCCGAAGTGGAAAGCGCCCTGGTGCTGCATGACGCCGTCGCCGAAGCCGCCGTGGTCGGTTACCCGCACGACCTCAAAGGCCAGGGCATCTATGCCTTCGTCACACCGATGAACGGCGTGGAAATCAACGACGCGCTGAAGCAGGAACTGCTGGCCCTGGTTGGCAAGGAAATCGGCAGTTTCGCCAAGCCCGAGCTGATCCAGTGGGCGCCTGGCCTGCCGAAGACCCGCTCGGGCAAGATCATGCGGCGCATCCTGCGCAAGATCGCCTGCAACGAGCTGGAAAACATGGGCGACACCTCGACCCTGGCCGACCCTACAGTCGTGGACGGGTTGATCGAACAGCGCCTGAACCGATAACCGCGCCAGGATGTAGGGTGGATCGCTAAAGCGCGATCCACTCTACACCTGCAAGCGAACAGCCTATTCCATGGAATTTCTCCGTCGTCGCATTGAAAGCCAGGTCCTTAGCCTCAGCGGCGTCGCCTTGGGGCAAATCGACTTCGAAAAGCCCCAGGGCGACCCTGGCCTGTTCGGCCCCGACTCGGTGAGCTGGCAAGTGCATGGCGACTTCACCAGCATGCTGATCGGCGGCATCAGCGCACTACTGCTGCAAGCCTTGCATCCACTGGCGCTGGCCGGTGTGTGGGATCACTCGAACTTTCGTGAAGACCTGCTCGGCCGCCTGCGCCGCACCGGGCAGTTTATTTCCGGCACCACCTACGGTTCGCGCGCCGATGCCGACTGGCTGATCGACAAGGTCAAAACCATTCACCTGAAAGTCACAGGCACCGCTCCGGATGGCCGCGCCTATGCCGCCAGTGACCCGGCACTGCTGACCTGGGTGCACGTGGCCGAGGTGCACAGCTTCCTCCAGGCCCACCTGCGTTACCGCAACCCGCAGCTGAGCGAGGCCGATCAGGACCGCTATTACGCGGAAATCGCCCTGATCGCCGAACGTCTGGGTGCCACCCAGGTGCCGCGCTCACGTGCAGAAGTCGCCACTTACCTGACAGCCGTGCGCCCCGAGCTGCGCTGCGACGAACGCTCGCTGGAGATTCTACGAATCCTGCTCGGCGCGCCGGCCCCCAGCGCCCTCGCCGCTCCGGCGGCCAAGCTGCTGATGCAGGCCGGTATCGACCTGCTACCGGATTGGGCGCAGCAGATGCTCGGCCAGCAGATCAGCCCAGCGCGCAGCCGGGTGATCCACAGCGGCGTGCATAGCCTGGCCCCGGTGCTGCGCTGGGCGGTACGCGGCGGCGCGATCCACCGCGCACGCCGACGTCTGAACCTGCCGCCGCGCGGCTGACCGGTCGGTTCGCGCGCTGGCCGTAAACAAAGCCGCTGTGCCACCATAGCGACCTTTCGCGGCCAGCCGCGCCTGTCACTTGTGAGGATCGCGTTATGCAAGACGTCGTCATCGTTGCCGCCACCCGCACCGCCATCGGCAGCTTCCAGGGTTCGCTGGCCAATATCCCGGCACCGGAACTGGGCGCAGCGGTAATCCGCCGCCTGCTGGAACAGACCGGCCTGGACGGCGCGCAGGTCGACGAAGTGATCCTTGGCCAGGTACTCACCGCTGGCAGCGGGCAGAACCCGGCACGTCAGGCGGTGATCCTCGCCGGCCTGCCGCACGCCGTACCCGCACTGACCCTGAACAAGGTCTGCGGCTCGGGCCTGAAAGCCCTGCACCTGGGCGCTCAGGCGATCCGCTGCGGCGACGCCGAGGTGATCATCGCCGGCGGCATGGAAAACATGAGCCTGGCCCCCTACGTCATGCCTGGCGCGCGTACGGGCCTGCGCATGGGCCACGCCAAGCTGGTCGACACGATGATCACCGATGGCCTGTGGGACGCCTTCAACGACTACCACATGGGCATCACTGCCGAGAACCTGGTGGACAAGTACGAGATCAGCCGTGAAGCGCAGGACGCCTTCGCCGCTGCCTCGCAGCAGAAGGCCGTGGCCGCCATCGAAGCCGGGCGCTTCGTCGATGAAATCACCCCGATCATGATTCCCCAGCGTAAGGGCGAGCCAGTGGCCTTCGCCACCGACGAGCAACCACGCGCCGGCACCACCGCAGAGTCCCTGGGCAAACTGAAGCCGGCGTTCAAGAAGGATGGCAGCGTCACCGCCGGCAACGCCTCCAGCCTTAACGATGGCGCCGCCGCCGTGCTGCTGATGAGCGCAGAAAAGGCCAAGACCCTCGGCCTGCCGGTGCTGGCGAAGATCGCCAGCTACGCCAACGCCGGCGTCGACCCGGCGATCATGGGCATCGGCCCGGTCTCGGCGACCAAGCGCTGCCTAGAGAAAGCTGGCTGGCAACTGGCCGACCTCGACCTGATCGAAGCCAACGAAGCCTTCGCCGCCCAGGCCCTGTCGGTGGGCAAAGAGCTGAATTGGGATGCCAACAAGGTCAACGTCAACGGCGGCGCCATCGCCCTCGGCCACCCAATTGGTGGCTCTGGCTGCCGCGTGCTAGTGACCCTGCTGCACGAGATGATCAAACGCGATGCCAAAAAAGGCCTCGCCACTCTGTGCATCGGCGGCGGTCAGGGCGTGGCACTGGCGATCGAACGGGCCTGATAGCACCGCTCAGTGATTGCGACAAAAAAGCCGGCTCCCATCAATCAGGGGACCGGCTTTTTTATTTACCATCGACAGCAATGATGATTGCTATTGACCGCCTGTGTTTCTCAAGAGTCGGGCTGCGGCGCAACATTAGCCCCGTAGCCACTTACCCCACTCTTCCGAGGACACCCAGATGAACAAGTACCTGATCGCTTCCCTGCTTGCAGCCAGCCTGACCAGCAATGTTTTCGCCGCAGACGGCGCAGAACGCACCCTGAGCAACCGCATCGCTGCTGATGGTGCAGACCGCACTGGCGGCAACCGTATTGCTGCTGACGGCGCTGACCGCACAGGCATCAACCGCATCGTCTGATCGAATAACACTCGCAAATTAAAGGGCACCCTAGGGTGCCCTTGCTGTTTTTGCCGAGCCTGCGTCCCGGCAGGTGAATCTTGATAAACTGCGCGCCCTCCTTTTTCGAGTCGCCGCGCATGCCCTCTCTCGATCAGGCGCTGCGCGCCGCATTGCATAACCGTCAAGACCTGCTGGCCGAGCTGCATCAGCAAAGTACCGACTGCTATCGCCTGTTTCATGGCAGCCAAGAAGGCGCAGGCGGCCTGACCGTCGACCGTTACGGCCCGCAAATACTGGTACAAAGCTTCCACCAGAGCCTGAGTCGCGACGAACTGCTGCAACTGGCCGAACAGTGCCAGACCAGCCTCGGCACACAACTGCTACTGGTCTACAACGACCGCTCCCAGGGCAACTCGCGGATCGACCGCACTGATGCTGTCTACCAGGCCGAGCCTGCTGCACTGGAAGACCTGATCGGCCATGAATGGGGTCTCAACTACCGCGTACGTAGCCGCCATGCTGGGCAGGACCCGCTGCTGTTTCTTGACCTGCGCAACGCCCGCGGCTGGGTCAAAGCGCACAGCGCCAGTAAATCCGTACTCAACCTGTTCGCCTACACCTGTGGCGTCGGCCTGAGTGCAGCTGCAGGCGGTGCCCGCGAGGTGCTCAATCTGGATTTTGCCGAGGGTAACCTAGCAGTCGGCCGCGAGAATGGCGCACTCAATCCGCAGCTGACTCCCATGCAGTTTGTGCAATCAGACTACTTTCCGGCGATTCGCCAACTAGCCGGGTTGCCGATCAACGCCCGTCGCGGGCAGAAGCTGCCGCACTATCCGCGCCTTGAGCAACGTCAGTTTGATCTGGTACTGCTCGACCCACCCGCCTGGGCCAAGAGCGCTTTCGGCACCGTCGACCTGCTGCGTGATTACCAGAGCCTGCTCAAGCCGGCGGTCCTCGCCACCGCCGATGATGGTGTGCTGATCTGCTGCAACAACTTGGCAAAAGTCGCCATGGCCGATTGGCGGGAGCAGGTGCTGCGCTGCGCAGAAAAGCTCGGCCGCCCGGTGCGCGATTGGCAGGTGCTGGCGCCGGCAAGCGACTTCCCCTCACAAGATGGCCAGCCACCGCTGAAAACCCTAATCCTGCAGTTCTGATCCACGCGCAAGTTCGCAGAAAATCCCCGCGCAGAGCCTCTGCGGAACTGCACACGCGTGCCATACTCCAAGGCACTTCTCGTCGGGATAGATGACGTTTTTATGCTTAAAGGAATAAAGCGCGCTGCCAGCGCCATTGCCATCGCCGTTGCCCTCTACAGCCTGCTGGGCTTTCTGATTCTGCCCGGTATCGGCCTGCGCATCGCCAACCAGCAGTTGGCGCACTACGCCGAAGTACCCGCTACACTGCAGCGCCTGCAACTCAACCCGTTCAGCCTTGAGCTCAGCCTCTGGGGCCTGCAGATTGGCGAAGCCGAACAGCAACAGATCGCCTTCGAACGCCTGTACGCCAACCTGCAACTCGACAGCCTGTGGAACGGCGTGCTGCACCTGGCCGATATCGAGCTGGACAAGCCGCACAGTGAAGTGCTGTTCGGCAAGGATGGCAGACTCAATCTAACGCAACTGTTTAACGTCCCGCCTAGCACCGAGCCGGCGGTTGAAGAGCCGGCCGGCGAGCCGTTCCCGCTGCGTATTTCGCGGATCAAGCTGAGTGGCGGCAACGTGCATTTTCAGGACCTGCGCCCCAGCGAGCCGATCGAGTTTATTTACGACGACCTCAATTTCGAGTTGTTCAACCTCAGCACCCTGCCTGACGACAATGCCGACATGAGCCTGATCGCCACAGGCCCCACCGGCGGGCGCATCGACTGGACCGGGCGCATCAGCCTGGTGCCAATCAGCTCCAGCGGCAGTCTGAAAGTCACTGACGGCAAACTTAAAGCCATCTGGCCCTATGTGCGCGATGCGGTGCCGCTGGTCCTGGAGGACGGCACCGTCAATATGAGCAGCGACTACAGCCTGAACCTGGCTAAAGGCACCGAACTACTGCTGAGCAATACCCAACTCAGCGTCAGCAGCTTTGCCATCAAGAGCCCGGCGGATAAAGCGTTGCTGCGCCTGGAAAGTCTGGATATAAGCGAAACCAGCGTGGACCTGGCTAAGCAGCAGGTCATCGTCGGCAAGATTCGGAGCCAGAAGCTGGAAACCTGGGCTGCACGCGAGGCCGATGGCCAGCTCGACTGGCAGAAGCTGCTGGCCGGCCAACCCGCCAAACCAGCTCCAGCTCCAGCTCCAGCTCCAGCTCCAGCTCCAAATGAGGGTGGCTCAGGCTCCGCAGCCACGGAAGCCGAACCGGCAAAAGAGCCAAGCGAACCGACCACCGCAGAGCAATCCGCTGACCTGGAAACCGCCACTGCCGACCAGCCGGAAGAGCCCAGCAAACCCTGGCAGGTAATCCTGCGTGACGTGCAACTGCGCGACTATCAGGTGCATCTGGCCGACCGCGCCGGCGGCGCGGAAGTCAAAATAGACCTGGCCCCGCTTAATCTCGACCTAAGGATGGTCTGAAAAAGCCCTGTATTTCAGGCTGACTTCAGCCCCTGCCGATTTTGAAAGCGGCAAACCGATCAAAAACGACCAGATCACCCGCTAATTTCTGTATTTCTAACCGCCGCGAGCAC
>NZ_JAAQXA010000020.1:0-65249 GCF_012985775.1 Pseudomonas sp. WS 5011 | reverse complement strand
GTTACATCTTTGATTTCTCGCGGAGTAACTTGTGATGCTGATAATCTTGCGACTAGCAGTCTTACCTCACAAGCACCCACACGAATTGCTTGATTCAGTTGTTAAAGAGCGGTGGTTAAGTCTTTCGCCTCAACCGAGGCGCGCATTCTACAGCAGCCTCATTCTCCGTCAAGTGATTTCGAAAATTTCTTTTCAATCTCAACCACTTGCGCCTTCGATCAACATCTAGCTTCTCGTCAGCGGGAGGCGAATTCTACAGCGTTTCAAACCGCTGTCAACCGCCTCTTTTACCGCTTTCGATCATCTCGACCGAACCCCTTCAGACCCAAACACCACCTCCTGAAGAGGAAGCGCATTCTACGCAGCTTTCGCTGCTTTGCAACCCCTTTCTTTAAATCTAACTTCTTGTTTTATAAGAAGTTTAAGGAGCTGCTTACGCCTGAAGAGGTGCGCATTATAGGGACTGGCAAACGAAGGTCAATCGATTATTGCGCTTTTGTTTCAACACCCATGAAATCAAAGACTGCAGCCATACAAACCACCTGCGCGCCGCCTACAGAAACGACAAAGCCGTTGAAGCTTACGCTTCAACGGCTTTGTCGCACCCACTACACCTAGCGCCTTATGACTCTAGCTTAAGCGTAATGCGCGCAAACGCCTTCTTACCGGCCTGACAGATATGCACCGCTCCCACCTTATATATAAAGGAGCGATCCACCACCTCACCATCCACCCGAACACCGCCGGAACCTAAAAGGTCGCGCGCCATAGCAGCGTTCTTCACCAAACCCGCTTTATTAAGGAGCGCAGCAATCGGCATGTCCTCAACAGATAACACCTCGATGTCAGGCAGATCGTCCGGCAGTTCGCCCCCTTTCATGCGATTGCCCGCCGAGCGATGAGCACTGAGCGCCGCCTCTTCGCCATGGAAGCGAGCGACGATCTCTTCAGCCAGTTTGATTTTGATGTCACGGGGGTTGGCGCCCTGCTCGACATCACGCTTGAACTGCTCAATCTCTTCCATGGAGCGAAAGCTAAGCAGCTCGAAATAGCGCCACATCAATGCATCCGGCATGGAGACCAGCTTGTTGTACATGACGCCAGGCGCTTCTTGGATCCCTATATAGTTGCCCAATGACTTGGACATCTTCTTCACGCCATCCAACCCTTCAAGCAACGGCATGGTGACGATGCACTGCGACGCCTGGCCATAGGAGCGCTGCAACTCGCGCCCCATCAGCAGATTGAATTTCTGATCCGTGCCACCCAGCTCTACATCCGCCTGCAGCGCAACCGAGTCATATCCCTGCACCAGCGGATAGAGGAACTCGTGGATAGCTATCGGCTGATTGGTCGAGTAGCGCTTACTGAAGTCATCGCGCTCAAGCATGCGCGCCACGGTGTACTGCGAAGTGAGGCGAATGAAATCCGCCGGCCCCATTTTGTCCATCCACGTGGAGTTGAAGGCAACCTCGGTTTTTGCGGGATCAAGAATCTTGAATACTTGGGTTTTATAGGTCTCCGCGTTCTCGAGCACCTGATCACGGGTCAACGGCGGACGGGTGGCACTTTTACCGCTGGGATCACCAATCATTCCCGTGAAGTCACCAATCAGAAAGATCACCTGATGGCCTAATTCCTGGAACTGCCGCAGCTTGTTAATAAGCACGGTGTGCCCGAGATGCAGATCCGGCGCCGTCGGATCAAAACCGGCCTTAATACGCAGCGGCTGACCACGCTTGAGCTTTTCAATCAGCTCAGCTTCAACCAGAACCTCTTCCGCGCCACGCTTGATCAGCGCCAACTGCTCTTCAACCGACTTCATGACAGGACTCACGACCACTCAAAACAAAAGGGAACCAACCATACAAGATCGCAGACAAATCACAAGTTCTGCCGGCCACCCCACCTACGCTAAGACCGCATAGCGACAACCGGGGTTGCCTAGCTAGCGATTTGGTTATATTTTATACAGTTACTGCATATTCATCATTTCGTTTATCTATTTCTTTTCATTTTTAAAGTCAAAAAGCAGCCTATGACCTCTCCAACTAAAGCGCCGCCCCTGTACCCGAAAAGCCACATATTGGCGGCCAGTGGCGTCGCCGCCCTACTGAGCCTAGCCCTACTGGTATTCCCCTCTCGCGAAGTTGAAGCAAAGAAAACCTACCTGAATCTTGAGCTGGACAGCGGCGCTGAATATGCGGAGCTGCAAGACGATGCAGAATCCGCGAACACCCAGGCCCGTCAGTCACCATTCGCCAATACAGCAGCCACCGAGACACCGGATGAACAGCCATCCGCACAGACTGCACAACCCGAACAAACTGATCCGCTACATCATATTGTTCGCGTGGAGAACGGTGACACGCTGTCTACCGTGTTCGCCAAAGTCGACCTGAGTGCGACCACGCTGCACGCCGTGCTCAACAGCAGTAAAGAAGCCAAGCAGCTGACACGCCTCAAAGTAGGTCAGGCACTTGAGTTCAAACTGAGTGAGGACGGCCAACTCGAAAGCCTGCACAGCAAACTCAGCGACCTGGAAAGCATCGCCCTGGCCAAAAATGACAAAGGCTTCAGCTTCAAGCGTGAGCTGGTCAAACCCGAAGTCCAGACTACCTACAGCCACGGCGTGATCAACAGCTCGCTGTTTCTCTCAGCCAAGCGGGCCGGTTTGTCGCACAGCCTGACCATGGATCTGGCAAACGTATTTGGCTACGACATCGACTTCGCCATGGATATTCGCGAAGGTGACGAGTTCGAGCTGATCTACGAGAAGAAAGTAGTCAACGGCAAGCAGGTTGGTACCGGCAACATCCTCTCCGCACGCTTCACCAACCGCGGCAAGACCTACACCGCTGTGCGTTACACAAACAAACAGGGCAATAGCAGCTATTACAACGCCAATGGCGAGAGCATGCGCAAAGCCTTTATCCGCACCCCGGTGGATTTCGCCCGTATTAGCTCACGCTTTTCCACAGGTCGCCGCCACCCAGTGCTGAACAAGATTCGCGCGCACAAGGGTGTGGATTACGCAGCCCCTCGCGGAACCCCTATCAAAGCTGCCGGTGATGGTCGCATCACCCTGGCAGGCCGTCATGGTGGCTACGGTAATGCGGTCATTATCCAGCACGGTCAACGCTACCGTACCTTGTATGCGCACATGAACGGCTTTGCCAAAGGCATCCGCAGCGGTACCAACGTCAAGCAAGGCCAGATCATCGGCTATATCGGTACCACCGGCCTATCGACCGGACCGCATCTGCACTATGAGTTCCAAGTGAATGGCGTTCACGTTGACCCATTGAGCCAGAAGCTACCAATGGCCGACCCGATTGCCAGCAGTGAGAAAGCCCGCTTCATGCAGCTGAGCAAACCGTTGATGGCGCAAATGGACAAAGAGAAGTCCACGATGCTTGCCCTCAACAATCAGCGCTAAACCATGCCCCTCTATCTCGGTGTGATGTCCGGTACCAGCCTGGACGGTCTGGACATTGCACTGATTGAACAGACACACAGCACTCGCTTAGTCGGTACCCGCTACCTGCCGATGCCTGAAGAGCTGCGCAGCAGCTTACTTAACTTGTGTGCGCCCGGACCAGATGAGTTAGCCCGCGCCGCGATTGCCGAACAGCATTGGGCCACCCTGGCCGCACAGGGCATCAATGACTTACTTGCGCAGCACGACACGCCCACACACAGCGTTCGCGCCATCGGTAGCCACGGCCAGACCGTGCGCCATGAACCTGCCCGCGGCTTCACAGTACAGATCGGCAACCCTGCCTTACTCGCGGAGCTAACTGGCATCAGCGTGGTCAGTGACTTTCGCCGCCGCGATGTCGCTGCGGGAGGCCAGGGGGCGCCGCTGGTTCCGGCGTTTCACCAGGCATTGTTCGCCAGCGAGAACAGCACTCGCGCCATCCTGAACATTGGCGGTTTCAGCAACCTCAGCCTGCTTGAACCCGAACATCCGGTGCATGGTTTCGATTGCGGCCCGGGCAATGTGCTGCTGGACGCCTGGATTCAACGTCACCAGGGCCTGACGTACGACCAAGACGGTCAGTGGGCGGCCAACGGTCAGGTGCAGATGGCACTTCTGCACGCCCTACTCAGCGATCCCTACTTCCAGACTCAAGGCCCTAAAAGCACGGGGCGCGAGCTGTTCAACCTGGCCTGGCTGGATCAGCACCTGCAGAACCTGCCGAAGTTTGCTAAGGCTGACGTGCAGGCAACCCTTCTGGAACTGACCGCAATCAGCATTACCGAAGCGCTCAAGGCTGCTCAACAGCACACCGAGATGCTGCTGGTGTGTGGTGGTGGTGCGCATAACCACACACTGATGCGCCGCCTGGCGCAGCTGTTGCCTAATAGCAAGGTGAGTAGTACCGATGCGCATGGCGTGCCCGCAGACTGGGTCGAAGCCATGGCCTTTGCCTGGCTGGCGCACTGCTGCCTGGAAGGCATTCCCGCCAACCGGCCTAGCGTCACCGGCGCTCGCGGCCTGCGGGTACTTGGCGCGATCTACCCCGCCTAATCACCTTTTCAAATCTGCTGCCCGCAGAAACGACAACGCCGTGCATAAGGCACGGCGTTACTTGAACAGCCTGCTACTCAGATCGAGAACGAAGAGCCGCAACCGCAGGTAGTGGTGGCGTTCGGGTTGTTGATGACAAATCGCGAACCTTCCAGACCTTCCTGATAATCCACCTCGGCACCTGCCAGGTACTGGAAGCTCATCGGATCGACCACCAGACTCACGCCTTCGCGCTCGATGATGGTGTCATCCTCGGCCACCTCTTCATCGAAGGTGAAGCCGTACTGGAAGCCGGAACAACCGCCTCCCGTTACAAACACGCGCAATTTCAGACGCGGGTTGCCTTCCTCATCGACCAGGCTCTTCACCTTGTTCGCTGCGCCCTGCGTAAATTGCATAGCGCTGGGGGTGAAGGTTTCGACGCTCATGCTGATTAACTCCCGGCGCTACGCGCCATACTGCATTCTGATAGGCATTATCCGCTTACCCGAGAAAAGCGGTCAACTATTGTGCAGCATCCAGCGTTTCTGGTAATTCCAACGGCCGCGGTTCGTCCTGCAAGCGGCAGAGGCGGCCTTCGATCTGCGCACCCATGGCCATTTCCATCAACGCGTAATACAGATTGCCGCGCACTCGCGCTCGCGCGCCCAACTCAAGGTGACCACTGGCGTGCACATCGCCAATCACCTCACCGTCAATCACGATATGGGGGGCGCGAAGCTCACCTTCAACCCGTCCCTGCACACTGACGCGCACCATGCCTTCGCTGGCGACCAGGTTACCGATGACTTTGCCATCGACCTGCACCGCGCCTTGAAAGCGTAAATCGCCATGCAGCTCGGCCCCTACCGCAATCAGGCTGGTCTTGCCCGCGAAACGCTGCACGTCGGTACGCGCCTTGTCTTTATTCCACATAAGGAACAGTTACTCCTCTTTGTTCCATTTGAATGTGCGCAGCAGAGGCTTCTCGCCCTGCACCTCGGCACGCACCTTGATCTCGCGCGGGACAAACCCTTCTGGCAACTTTAGCTCGGCAAACTGCCCAGCTTCAGGAATAGCCTGAAAGTGCTTGAACACGAAGGTAATCGGCTGCTCAGGCAACGCATCGGGCAGATCCGCAGACAGCGCAGCCAGTTCGAGCGTAACGTCCTGCTCGCCTTGCTTGCCGACGATCGACACATGCAACTGCCCTTCCAGCGGCGCCTCGCCTTTGCCCACGCGACTGAGGAGTATCTTGTAGCGGAAAAGCTCTGGGCTGTCCGTGGCCTGCAGCTCAAAGGCCCGGATGCGCAAACCTTCACGACGACTGGCGGGGGCCAATACACCTTTGTAGAAGGCCAGATCTTGCTGCTGTTTATAGATCTGCTCTTCCAGCAGCTTGATACTCAGCCGGCTCTGCTCGTTGGCCTGCTGGCTGAGTTTTTCTGCACTGCTCAATACCGCTACACGCTGCCGCAGGTCTTCGAGGTCACGCAGCAGTTGCTCATCGCGCTCTGATTCGACTGGCTGTCCCACCGTCACGGCAGGTTGCGTGTAATGCTGCCACCAACTGCCCGCATAAAACGCCAGCGGAATACACAGCACCAGCAGCAGGACGAATACACGCCGGCGCCTGGCGCGCCCGGGGTCGCTGAGGCGGACCTCCCAGCCCGCCATCAGGGCAGCATGGCCGCGTGAGATAAGCCCAGGCGCTCATCGAAGCCAAAGAGGATGTTCATGTTCTGCACTGCCTGGCCCGAAGCACCTTTGACCAAGTTGTCGATCACCGAGAGCACCACCACCAGGTCGCCATCCTGTGGACGGTGCACGGCAATCCGACAGACGTTGGCACCGCGCACGCTGCGCGTTTCCGGGTGGCTACCAGCGGGCATAACATCAACGAAAGGCTCGTTGGCATAACGCTGCCCGAACAACGCCTGCAGATCCACCGAGCGGTCGACCACAGTGGCGTAAAGCGTGGCGTGAATACCGCGGATCATCGGCGTGAGGTGCGGCACAAAGGTCAGGCCGACATCCTTACCCGCAGCCCGGCGCAGCCCCTGACGGATCTCCGGCAGATGCCGATGACCTTTCACCCCATAAGCCTTCATGCTCTCACCGGCCTCGCTGAACAGCGAACCCACGCTGGCACCGCGCCCGGCACCGCTAACCCCGGATTTGCAGTCAGCAATCACCTGCGTGGTATCAGCCAGCCCGGCCTCAAGCAGCGGAATCAGCGCCAGCTGCGCGGCAGTAGGGTAGCAGCCCGGCACGGCGATTAGACGCGCCTGCTTGATCGCTTCACGGTTAACTTCCGGCAAGCCATACACCGCTTCCGGAAGCAGGTCCGGCGCGCCGTGCGGCTGACCGTACCACTTGGCCCATTCATCGGCGTCCTGCAGGCGGAAGTCGGCGGACAGGTCGATCACCTTGGTTCCAGCGGCCAACAGCTCACCGGCCAGGGCATGCGCAACACCATGCGGGGTGGCGAAGAACACCACATCGCACGCGCCCAGGGTAGCAACGTCCGGCACGCTGAACGCCAGGTTGTCGTAATGACCGCGCAGGTTCGGGTACATCTCATCGACACGCATGCCGGCCTCGGAGCGCGAGGTAATCACCTCGACCTGCGCTTGCGGGTGTTGCGCCAACAAACGCAACAGCTCGACACCGGTATACCCCGTGCCGCCGACGATTCCGACCTTGATCATCACTTGCCCCTTTGCAATACCAGCAGTGGAAAGCTGCCGATGATACGGCCGCTTCGGCCAGGGGCCAACACTTGAGCGCCGCATGTGATGACGGAGGCGGTCATGCCCACTACTATCGGGGCACTTTCCTGTAACGAGTGCGAACAATGCTCTATCTATGGCTCAAGGCTTTTCACATCATCGCCATGGTCTGCTGGTTCGCCGGCCTGTTTTACCTGCCGCGCCTGTTCGTCTACCACGCCATGAGCACCGATGAAGTCAGCCGCGAACGCTTCTGCATCATGGAGCGCAAGCTCTACCGGGGGATCATGTGGCCATCACTGATTCTTACCGTCGGCCTAGGTCTGTGGCTGCTCAGCCTTAACCCGAGCTACTACTTCAGCCAAGGCTGGATGCACGCCAAGCTGAGCCTGGTGGCGCTGCTGGTGGTCTACCAGTTCATGTGCGGCGCCCAGCTCAAAGCCTTTGCCCGTGGCGAGAACCAACGCGGCCATGTGTTCTACCGCTGGTTCAATGAAGCGCCCGTGCTGGCCCTGCTGGGCATTGTCATTCTGGTCGTGGTTCGCCCTTTCTAAATACTCCAAGAGGATTACCGCATGTCGCTTCCGGCCCTGCTCGAACAACGCCTGCGCCTGCCCGTCGTCGCGGCGCCGATGTTTCTGGTGTCCAACCCGCAACTGGTTCTGGCCTGCTGCAACAGCGGCATCGTCGGCAGCTTCCCTGCCCTGAACCAACGCGACAGCAGCGGCTTCAAGAACTGGCTGGAAGAGATCGAAGCCGGCCTGGACAGCGCCGCGGCGCCTTATGCAGTCAACCTGATCGTGCACGGCAGCAACCCGCGCCTGCAGGCGGACCTGGCCATCTGCGTTGAACAGCGCGTGCCCATCGTGATCACCAGCCTCGGCGCGGTGAAGGACGTGGTCGATGCGGTGCACAGCTATGGTGGTCTGGTGTTTCACGACGTGACCACCCGCCGGCATGCTGAGAAAGCCGCCGAAGCCGGCGTCGACGGCCTGATCGCGGTAGCCGCTGGCGCAGGCGGACATGCCGGCACCTGGAGCCCGTTTGCGCTGATCGCCGAGATCCGCCAGTTCTTCGACAAGACCCTGCTGCTGGCTGGTTGTCTCAATCAGGGCCATGAAGTGCTGGCCGCCCAGCTGCTCGGCGCCGACCTCGCCTACCTTGGCACCCGCCTGATCGCCACCCAGGAAAATGCCGCTTCCGCTGCTTACAAGCAGATGATTCTCGACGCCAAAGCCGCCGACATCATCCACACCCCGGCGGTCTCCGGGGTGCCCGCAAGCTTTATGCGCCAGAGCCTGGAGCTGGCCGGCTACGACCTCAAGCAGCTACAGAACAAAGGCGAGGTCAACTACGGCGAGAAGCTCAAGCCGATGGACGAAGAAGCCAAGGCCTGGAAAACCGTATGGTCGGCCGGCCAGGGTGTTGGCACTATCAACGACCTGCCCAGCGTCGAGCAGCTGATCGCCCGCCTTGACAGCGAATACCGGGCCGCCCTCAAGCAAAGCCTGCAGTTGCAACAACGCTGGGCGCGATGAAGCGACGCAGCCTGATCGGCATTGGGGCGTTCGGGCTGCTGGCCGGCTGGGCACTGCGCCCGGATGACCTCGGCCAGCCACACACACCTTACTTTGCGGCACTCAACCAACTGCTGCGACGCGCAGGAGCCGGGCTGCCTTTGCTGGTCGTTGACCTGGACCGGCTCGATCAGAATGCCGATCTGCTGGCAGAGCAACTCGGCAGCCAACTCCCGCTGCGCTTGGTGGCCAAATCGCTGGCCTCCACCGGCTTGCTCGACTACCTGGCGAAGAAACTCGGCACGCAGCGTTTTATGGTGTTTCACCAGCCACAGATCAATCAGCTGGCAGTCAACTTCCCCCAGTCCGACCTGCTGCTCGGCAAACCCTTGCCCAGTGCAGCGGCCCTGAGTTTCTACCAGCAACTGCCACAAGGCAGCGGCTTTGTCCCCGCAGAGCAACTGACCTGGCTGATCGACAGCCAAACCCGCCTGCAGGAATACGCCGCACTGGCCAACGCCCTCAACCAGCCGCTGCAGATTGCCTTTGAAATCGATATCGGCCTGGCCCGCGGCGGCTTTGCCACTCCCGCAGAACTTGGCGCCGCACTCACCTGGCTGCGTAATACGCCCAACCGGCTACGCGTACGCGGCTTAATGGGTTATGACGCGCACCTCGCCCATACGCCGTTCTGGACCGACCAAGCCAGCGCCTTTACCCAGAGCGCCGCACGCTACCGCGCATTTATTACCAGCGCCGCCGCATTCAGCGAGCTGTGGCCGCAACAACCGCTGCTCAATGGCGCTGGCAGCCTGACCTACGCCCTGCATGCCAAGCTCGATACGCCGTTGAATGAAGTCGCGGTCGGCTCCGCACTGCTCAAACCCAGTGATTTTGACAGCCCACTGCTCAGCGCCCAGCAAGCCGCCCTGTGGATCGCCAGCCCGGTGCTCAAAGCGTTGCCTGGGCAGCTACCGTTTCTCGACGGATCACACCAACTTCTGCAGCGCTGGAACCCCAATCGACAACAGGCTTACTACCTGTATGGCGGGCAATGGCCAGCAGCGCCGGTGTCCCCCGCCGGGCTAAGTTATGACTCCCTATATGGCCGCAGTGCCAACCAGGAACGCCTGATCGGCTCAGCCGGCACAGGCTTGCAGGTCGACGACTGGGTATTTCTCCGTCCGCAACGTTCGGAAGGTCTGTTCGAACTGTTCAACCAGCTCTACTTGTTACGCAACGGCCGCCTGGTCGGTAGCTGGTCCGCCAACAGCGCGTGAAGCACCTCAAGAACCCTGCAGATTTGCGCGCAGGCGGCTTGTTTACTGGCCTGCAGGCCGGCTAGTCTGTAGCGCAACTCTACCCTGGCACCGACAAGGACGCCGACATGACCCAAGCCCGCTTCAAGATTGTGTTTAACGGCGAGTTGATGCCTGACGTCAGCCTGGAAACAGCCAAAGAAAACCTCGCGCGCCTGTTCAAGAGCGACCTGACCCGGATCAACTCGCTGTTTAGCGGCGGCAATGTCGATATCAAGCGCGACCTCAGCGAAAACGAGGCAGACCAGTACCTCAAGGCACTGCAGAGCGCCGGGGCCAAAGTGCGCAAGGAACAGGACCTGGCCGCCAGCCTGAGCCTGGTGACAACCGACGACCACCCCACACCACAATCACCTCAAAGCACGACACAGAAAGCCGAAAGCACAAGTGGGATGACCTGCCCCAAGTGTGGTCACCAACAAGCCAAAGCCATCGAGTGCTCAGCCTGCGGCATCGTTATCGAGAAATTTATCGCCCGCCAGGCCATGCTCGCAGAAAATCCGCCAGAAGTGGTCGGCGCAGCGGCAACGCCCTATGCCACACCGAAAGCGGCGGTGGCAGAAACCCTGCCGGAGTTCGGCGAGCTGAAAGCTTTTACCACCGACGGACGAATCGGCCGCTTGCGCTACCTGGCCTGGTCGATGGTACTGATGCTGGCCTGCTTACCGTTGTTCGGCATCGCCGGTGGGTTCTTCGCCGCATCGGAAATTCTTGGCGGCCTGCTGATGGTGGTCGTGGGTATCGCCGTGGCGGTAGTCGGCATCATGTTCGGTGTGCAACGGCTGCATGACATCGGCTGGTCGGGCTGGCTGCTGCTGGTCACCCTGGTGCCGATTGTCGGCGGGGTATTCTCCCTGCTGATGTTTATCATCCCCGGCAGCACAGCCGCTAACCGCTTTGGCCCGCCGCCACCGCCGAATAGCCGCGCGGTGAAAATCCTCGCCCTGCTCTGGGTGGCCATCATCGTCATTGGTATTGTTGCGGCCATCGCCCTGCCTGCCTATATGGGCTATGCCGACGCTGGCCTGTAAGAACCTGTTCAAAGCCTGCTGCGCGTCGGCCCTGCTGTGTTAAAAACAGGCTCGGAATGCTCATGTACAAAAGTACACTCCGCTTCCTCGCCTGTTTTCGCCTTGCAGGACTCTAGCTCGCGAGCCTTTGTACAAGCTCTAAACTACGCAACCTTGCGCGGTACATGGGGTCGAAAGGCCCCATCACGGAGAACCCTATGACCCGTTACGCGCTTATTACCGGAGCCTCCAGCGGTATTGGCCTGGCTCTGGCTGAAGCCCTGGCTCGACGTGGCCGCAATCTGATTCTGGTGGCGCGCCAGCGCGATGCGCTGGAAAGCATTGCCTGCGAACTGACTCAACGCTTTTCCGTGGAAGTGCTGTTTCGCGTCTGCGACCTTAGCCAGCCACTGCAGGTCAGCGGCCTACTGCATGAGCTGGAGCAAGGCGAACGCACCATCGACCTGCTGGTAAACAACGCCGGCATCGGCACCTCTGGTGCCTACGTGGCCCAGGATTGGGCTCGCGAGCAACAGCTGATCGAACTGAATATCCTGGCACTCGCCCGCCTGTGCCACGCCATCGGCACTATCATGGCCGGCCAGGGCAGCGGACAGATTCTCAACGTCGCATCGGTCGCCGGCTTTCAGCCAGGACCAGGCATGAGCAACTACTACGCGAGCAAGGCCTATGTGCTGCACTTCTCCGAAGGCCTGCGCGAAGAGCTTAAAGCGTATGGCGTCAAAGTCTCCGTACTCTGCCCGGGACCAACCCGCAGTGCGTTTTTCCGCACTGCACAGATGGATATACAGGCCCTGCAGGGCAGCAAGCTGATGATGAATGCCGAGGAAGTGGCCCTGATCACCGTCAAGGCGCTGGAGAAGAACCGCGCGATCATCATCCCGGGCTGGCGCAATCGCCTGATTGCGCCAGCCCTAGATTAGGACCGCGCTGGCTGGTACGGCGCATCAGCGCACGGCTCAATCGCCAGTTCGGCAAGCCGGTTAGGTAGCTAGCCGGCGTTGACCGTGCGTCCGTCCGCCCAGGCACGCAGGGCCGCCAGGTCTTCAGCCATCACCACCGACAGCGGCGCGGTGCTTTGAATGCTCTGCAGCAGCAACGCCTGATTGACCGTTTGTTGCTGGGCTTGCGCGGCATACAGGGCACTGACCACCGCCTGCTCGATCTCCGCACCGGAAAAGCCATCACAAGCGGCGGCCAGCTGGCTCAGATCAAACCCCGCCACATCCAGCTCACGCCGCGCCAGGTGAATACGGAAGATGTCGGCCCGCACCTCCGCGTCCGGCAAATCGACAAAGAACAGCTCATCGAAACGGCCCTTGCGCACCAGCTCCGGTGGTAGCCGCGAGATGACGTTAGCGGTCGCCACCATAAACACCGGTGCCTTGCGCTCGGCCATCCAGGTCAACAGGGTGCCGAGTACGCGCTGGCTGACGCCACCATCGTGCTCACCACTGGCCAGGCCTTTCTCGATCTCGTCTATCCAAAGCACACAAGGCGCCATCTGCTCGGCGAGCTTCAAGGCTTCACGCAGGTTGCGCTCGGTCTCGCCGAAGAATTTGTTGTACAGGCAGGCAAAATCCAGACGCAGCAGAGGCAAGCCCCACAGACCCGCGATGGCCTTGGCGGCCAGACTCTTGCCGCCGCCCTGCACACCCACCAACAGCACGCCTTTGGGCAAATCGACGCCTTTACCTTCAAGAAAAATGCTCTGCCGGTCACCCAACCAGCGCTTGAGGTTGCTCAGCCCACCAACCTCGGCGAAACGCGCGGTGTCGTACTCGAAACTCAACACACCATCGAGATCAAGCAGCTTGAACTTGGTCTTGTTCAGTTCTGGCAGGTCTTCCTGAGTGATCGCACCGTCATCACAGATCACATTGCGCGCCAGCGCACGGGCTTCGGCATGGCTGAGACCACGGAGGTTTTTCACCACTTGCTGCAAGGTGCGGTTATCGGTGCGCACCCGGGCATTGCGGTTGCGCGCACTCCAGCCGGTGGCTTCCTCGCGCACGATGGCCAGCAACTCCTCCTCGGAAGGCAGAGACAGGCTGAAGCGTGAGGCGTATCGCTGCACCTCAGGCGGCAACTTGCAGGCATGGGACACCAGCACCAGCGTCGGCTTGCTGGGCTCCTCACTCATGGCTATTTCCTTGAGCAGGCGCACCAGTTTGGGGTTGTCGTCTAGAAACGGATGCAGATCGCACAACACATACAGCGTCGGCTGCGTGTCCGCTTTGATCAGACGCAGCGCAGTTTCCGGCTCCAGGGTGGCACTGTCGACCGGTTCCTGAATGGAATAGCCCACACGCTGCAAGCCTTCGGTCACCGACCACACCTGCAAACCAAGGCTGCGGCGCACGGCCAAGCTGGTCAGGGTTTCCAGCACACGCGGCTCATCCCAGGATTCGATCAGCACCAGTTTGGTCTTGGAGTCCAGTACCAAGCCCAAATCATGAATATCGTTTTTCACCCACGCTCCTTGTCCACTAAACTCGGGCCTCTTTAAATACCGGCCGGGAGACTGTCCATGGACTGTCTATTTTGCAAGATCGTCGCTGGTGAAATACCGGCGCGCAAGCTTTATGAAGATGATCAGGTGATTGCCTTTCACGATATCGGCCCGCAAGCACCGGTGCACTTTCTGGTTATCCCGAAAAAACACATCAGTACCCTCAATGATCTGAGCGAGGCAGACAAGCCGCTGGCTGGGCATATCCTCTTTACCGCGCAGCGCCTGGCCAAGGAGCAAGGCTGCGAGGAAGGCTTTCGCGTGGTGATGAACTGCAATGACCTGGGTGGCCAGACGGTGCACCACATCCATATGCACGTGTTGGGTAAGCGGCAGATGGCATGGCCACCGGGTTGAGTCGTTCCTTACTCGGCGCACTGACCGTGCTCGCCCTGCTGGTCATCAACACTGCGCAGGCACATATGGTTGGCAGCGTATTCAGCGACGCCTTACCCAAGGGCAAGCAAGGGCCACAGTTGGTGGTGGTGCCTGCCGGGCGCTATCTGCTCGGTGATCACAGTGGCCGCGGCAACCATAACGAACGCCCGCTGACCCCGATCGAAATTTCTCAGCCATTTGCCATCGGTCGTTATGAGGTGACGTTCAGCGACTGGCAGCAGTATGCCGAGGCCACCGCGACGCCAATGCCAGATAACGAAGGCTGGGGCCTGTCAGCGCAGCGGCCGGTAATCCATGTGTCCTGGCATCAGGCCGCGGCCTACAGCCAATGGCTCTCAAAGATCACCGGCCAGCGCTACCGGCTGCCCACCGAAGCCGAATGGGAATATGCCGCCCGCGCCGGCAGCACCAGCTATTACTGGTGGGGCGAGCAGCTCGACAGCCCAGAAAATCGGCCGCGTGCGCATTGCCGTGGCTGCGCCACCTCACGGCTGATCCAGAGCAAGACCGAACGTGTCGGCCAGTTCGCCGCCAATGCCTTCGGCCTGCATGACACTGCCGGCAATGTCTGGGAGTGGACCGCTTCGCGCTTCGCCAGCCCGTTCGATGGCAGTGAGCAACGCAGCGCCGGTTTAATGGATCAGAGCCCGCGAGCAGTTCGTGGCGGCGCCTGGAACAGTGGCCCGACCTACCTGCGCAGCAGCCAACGCGACATGAAGCAGCCCCAGCACAAGGACTACGCTCTGGGTTTTCGCGTGTTGCGCGAACTCTAATGGCGCCGACGTGCGTCAAGGCTGCGACGAAACGTCAACAGACCTTCTCCCGCGCGTGGAGTAAACTGAACGCCGTCATCATCGCCGGAGGTCCTTATGGCCAGCGAACGTCACTTCTCACCCGTTGATCGCCTGCTGCTACAAGCCGATGCCGCCCTGCGCACGTTGCTGCCCTTTAGCGGTCAACCGACGCGGCCATCGCCGGCCATCGTGCAACCGGAAAGCGAGCTGGATGAGCAGCAAGCACAACACATCGCGGGTTTGATGCGTATCAACCACACGGGCGAAGTCTGCGCTCAGGCGCTCTATCAGGGCCAGGCGCTGACTGCCAAACTGCCGCAGGTGCGCCAGGCCATGGAGCATGCGGCTGATGAAGAAATCGACCACCTGGCCTGGTGCGAACAGCGCATCCGTCAGCTGGGCAGCCAACCGAGCATCCTCAATCCGCTGTTCTACGGCCTGTCCTTCGGCGTCGGCGCTGCGGCTGGCCTGATCAGCGACCGGGTCAGCCTGGGTTTTGTCGCCGCCACCGAAGATCAGGTGGTCAAGCACCTCGACGACCACCTGCAGCAGCTGCCTGAGGAAGACCAGAAATCCCGCGCGATACTCGAACAGATGCGCGCCGATGAAGAACAACATGCCTGCAACGCTCTGGATGCCGGCGGCCTGCGCTTCCCGGCGCCGGTGAAGTTCGGCATGAGTCTGTTGGCCAAGGTGATGACCAGCACCACTTACCGCGTATAAAGCTGAATCGGCGGCACAAAAAAGGGCACTGACGTGCCCTTTTGCATTAACGGCTTTATCGCAGCGGGCTACTCGCCCAGCTCGATAATTTCGTAGTCATGGGTGATTTCAACCCCGCCGCGGCCCAGCATAATTGAAGCGGAACAGTACTTCTCGGCGGACAGTTCAACCGCACGCTTGACCTGAGCCTCCTTCAAACCGCGGCCCTTGACCACGAAATGCAGGTGAATCTTGGTAAACACCTTGGGTTCTTCGGTGGCGCGTTCAGCTTCCAGAAAGGCTTCACAGCTCTCGACCGCCTGGCGAGATTTCTTCAGGATGCTGACCACATCGAAGTTGCTGCAGCCGCCCAGGCCGATCAACACCATTTCCATCGGGCGCACGCCCAGGTTGCGTCCACCGCTCTCCGGCGGGCCATCCATCACCACCGCATGGCCGCTGCCTGACTCTCCGATAAACAGGGCTTCACCGGCCCACTGAATACGCGCTTTCATTACCCAGGCTCCGCTGTTAAAAAGGGAGGCAGCTTAGCACAGCGCTTTTACTCGCCACCCAGCAGTCAGCGTGTAAAAAGTTCCGGGCTGAATGTTAGCCAGGTCGCAAAACAGGACCTCGCTACAGAGGGTTTGTTAAGCTGGCGCCTGATTACTGGCACACTTGTACGGATAACTATTATTAGAACTAGCCGCACAACGGCTCACCTTTATAAATTCGGGATTCGGGCATGGTAGCTATTACCCTTACACCTAAAATAAAAAATCTCGACAAGCTCCTCGCACATTGCCATCGCCGTCGCTACACAGCTAAAAGCACCATCATCTATGCGGGCGACCGTTGCGAAACGCTGTTTTTCATCGTCAAAGGCTCGGTCACTATCCTGATCGAAGACGATGATGGTCGTGAAATGATCATTGCTTACCTCAACTCCGGCGACTTTTTCGGAGAAATGGGTCTGTTCGAGAAGGACGGAGCCGAGAAAGAACGCAGCGCCTGGGTGCGCGCCAAGACTGAGTGCGAGGTGGCGGAGCTGAGCTACGCCAAATTCCGCGAACTCACCCAACAAGACCCGGACATTCTCTACGCCCTGGGCAGCCAGATGGCTGAACGCCTGCGCAACACCACGCGCAAAGTGGGCGACCTGGCCTTTCTGGACGTCACCGGTCGCGTTGCTCGCACCCTGCTCGACCTGTGCAAGCAACCCGACGCCATGACTCACCCGGACGGTATGCAGATCAAAATCACCCGCCAGGAAATCGGCCGCATCGTCGGCTGCTCGCGTGAGATGGTCGGCCGCGTGCTCAAGGCTCTGGAAGAACAGGGCCTGGTCAACGTCAAAGGCAAGACCATGGTGGTGTTCGGCACGCGCTGAGTATCAACGCTGCAGCCATAAAAAAGCCGACGCATGCGTCGGCTTTTTTATGGCTTGATGGTTTCAGTCCACGTCAGGCGCCGCGATCACTCGCTTGCGCTCCGGAAAAAACAGACGCTCTAGCTCAGCCCCCGGATTGTCGGCACGCATAAACGCCTCGCCGACCAGGAAGGCAAACACCTCACTGATTTCCATCAACTCGACATCGGCACGGTTGAGGATGCCGCTCTCGGTGACCACCAGGCGGTCACGCGGAATCCGGGGCAGCAGGTCGAGGGTGTTTTCCAGGCTCAACTCGAAGGTGTGCAGGTTGCGGTTGTTGATCCCCACCAGCGGCGTATCCAGGGTTTTCAGCGCCCGCTCCAGCTCATCGCCGTCATGCACTTCCACCAGCACATCAAGATCAAAGGCTTTAGCCGTCGCGGCCAGCTCGGCCATCTGCGCGTCTTCCAGGGCCGAGACGATCAACAGCACACAGTCGGCACCCAAGGCACGGGCTTCAACGATCTGGTACGGATCAATCATGAAATCCTTGCGAATAACCGGCAGTGAACACGCCCCACGGGCTTCCTGCAGATAGCGATCCGCGCCCTGAAAGAAATCGATATCGGTCAGCACTGACAGGCAGGTGGCGCCACCGGCCTGATAACTCTCGGCAATCTCGGCTGGCACGAATTGCTCGCGCAGCACGCCCTTGCTCGGTGAGGCCTTTTTGATTTCAGCGATCACCGCCGGCTGCTTGCGCTTGGCCTGGCTGATCAGCGCCTCGGCAAAGCCGCGCACCGGATCGGCAGCACGGGCTTGCTGCTCAAGCTCGGCCAGCGAAACAACGGCGCGGCGTGCGGCGACTTCTTCAGCCTTGCGCGCGAGAATCTTCTCCAGAACGGTTGGAATACTCACCCGGCATTCTCCTCTTTGAATACAGCGGTAAAGGACACCAACTCCTGCAATTTTTCCCAGGCCAGGCCAGTGTGCAAGGCGTCATGGGCCAGCTGCACGCCTTGCTTGAGGCTGCTCGCTAGGTCCGCCGCATACAGCGCCGCACCGGCATTCAGAGCAATCATGTCGGCCGCTTTCTGCCCGGCTTCGGTCTTGCGCTTCGTCAGGGCATCACGAATCAGCGCCAGCGAGGTCTCCGGGCTTTCCACCGCCAGGCCGACCAAACTCTGGCTCTTCAGCCCGAGGTCTTCCGGCAGTACTTCGTATTCGCTGATGAGCCCATCCCTCAATTCGGCGACATGAGTCGCCGACGCCAGGCTGAATTCATCCAGGCCATCGCGCGAATGCACCACCAGGATGTGTTGGCTGCCGAGGCGCTTTAGTACCTCGGCCAGCGGCCGGCACAGCGCCTGGCTGAAAACGCCCACCACCTGATGCTTGACACCGGCCGGATTGGTCAGTGGGCCAAGCATATTGAAGAGGGTACGCAGGCCCAGCTCACGACGTGGCACGGCAGCATATTTCATCGCCGAGTGATGCACCTGGGCAAACATAAAGCCGACCCCGACGCTCTCGATACAGCGCGCCACCTGCACAGGCGTCAGACTCAGGTAGATCCCTGCAGTCTCCAGCAGATCAGCACTGCCGCTCTTGCCTGACACCGCGCGATTACCGTGCTTGGCCACCTTGCCGCCAGCTGCAGCGACAACAAAGCTCGCTGCGGTCGACACGTTGAAGATATTCGCGCCATCGCCACCGGTGCCGACCACGTCGACCACGTGGTCGAGGGTTTGCAGGTGCACATGGCTGGCCAGCTCACGCATGACCGAGACCGCGCCGACGATTTCGTCGATGGTCTCGCTCTTCATACGCATGCCCATCAGGAAGGCGCCGATCTGCGCATCGGTACATTGGCCGGTCATGATCTCGCGCATGACGCTCTGCATTTCTTCGGTCGACAGATCGAGCTGGCTGACCACCCGATTGAGGGCTTCCTTGATATTCATCAGCGCAGGCCTCCTTGTTGTTTGAGGAAGTTGGCAAACAGCTCATGGCCCTGTTCGGTCAGAATCGACTCAGGGTGGAACTGCACGCCCTCGATGTGCAGGGTCTTGTGGCGCAGGCCCATAATTTCGTCCACCGTGCCATCCTCGTGCTGAGTCCAGGCGGTGATTTCCAGGCAGTCCGGCAGGGTTTCGCGCTTGACCACCAAAGAATGGTAGCGGGTTACCGTCAGCGGGTTGTTCAGGCCGGCAAATACACCCAGGTCCTTATGGAACACCGGGCTAGTCTTGCCGTGCATCACCTGGCGCGCACGCACTACATCGCCGCCAAAGGCCTGGCCGATGCTCTGGTGGCCGAGGCACACACCGAGAATTGGTAGTTTGCCGGCGAAATTCAGGATGGCCTCGATAGACACCCCGGCTTCGGTAGGCGTGCACGGGCCGGGCGACACCACAATACGTTCGGGCTTAAGCGCTTCGATCTCGGCAATCGACAGTTCGTCATTGCGGATCACATGCACGTCTGCGCCCAGTTCGCCCAGGTACTGCACCACGTTGTAGGTAAAGGAGTCGTAGTTATCGATCATTAAAAGCATGGCGGGACTCCTCAGCGCTTGATCTGGTCGGGGACGGTTTGCTCGGCGAGCGCCACAGCACGGAACATGGCGCGACGCTTGTTCAGCGTTTCCTCCCACTCCAGGGCTGGCACCGAGTCGGCAACGATGCCGGCACCCGCTTGCACATGCAGCTCGCCATCCTTGATCACCGCGGTGCGGATGGCGATAGCGGTGTCCATATTGCCGTTCCAGGCCAGATAACCCACGGCACCGCCATAGACGCCACGTTTGACCGGCTCGAGCTCGTCGATGATTTCCATGGCGCGTATCTTCGGCGCGCCAGACAGGGTGCCCGCCGGCAGAATGGCACGCAGCGCGTCCATCGCCGTCAGGCCTTCCTTGAGCTGACCGGTGACGTTGGAAACGATATGCATGACGTTGGAATAGCGTTCGATCACCATCTTCTCGGTGAGTTTGACGCTGCCAGTGCTGGCAACCCGGCCGACGTCGTTGCGGCCCAGGTCGATCAGCATCAGGTGCTCGGCGACTTCCTTGGCGTCCGACAGCAGATCCTCTTCCAGGGCCTGATCGGCCTCTTCGGTGGCGCCGCGCGGGCGGGTGCCGGCAATCGGGCGCACCGTGACCAGGCCATCTTCCAAACGCACCAGCACTTCCGGCGAGCTGCCGACAACATGGAAGTCGCCGAAGTTGAAGAAGTACATATAAGGCGTTGGGTTGATGCAGCGCAGCGCGCGGTACAGATCAATCGGCGCCGCCTTGAACGGGATCGACATGCGCTGGGAGATCACTACCTGCATGCAGTCGCCTGCAAGGATGTACTCCTTGATCGCCTTGACCGCATTTTCGTAGTCATCGCGTTTAAAGCTGGAAATAAAATCCGGTTCGGCACCGGCCGGCGCAGCCAGATCTACGCCCAGGCGCGGGGTAATTGGCTGACGCAGCTTGTGCAGAATCTCCTGCAGGCGTGCCTGGCCCTGCTCCAGCGCATCGGCCTGGGCCGGATCGGCTAGGACGATGGCGTGCATCTTGCCGGCCAAGTTGTCGAACACCACCACCGCATCGGAAACCATCAACAGGATGTCGGGCGTGCCCAAGGCATCAGGGTTAGCGCCCTTGGCCAGTTTGGGCTCAACGTAACGCACGCTGTCATAGCCAAAGTAACCCACCAGGCCGCCGTTAAAGCGCGGCAGCCCCGGTAGGGTTGGCACCTTGTAGCGCGCCTGGAACTGCTCGACAAAGGCCAGCGGGTCTTCGCACTGATGGCGCTCGACCTCGACGCCATCGACGCTGATGATCACCTCATGGCCATAAGCACGCAGCACCGTGCGGGCCGGCAGGCCGATGATGGAGTAACGCCCCCACTTCTCGCCGCCCTGGACGGACTCGAGCAAGTAGGTATTGGCCTCGTCGGCCAGCTTCAGATAGATCGACAGTGGGGTGTCGAAATCCACCAGGGTTTCGCAGGCAACAGGAATGCGGTTATAGCCGGCAGCGGCTAAACGCAGGAATTCTTCGCGGGTCATGATCAGCCTCGTGGCTTGAGGTAATTCGGTCGAGTGCAAACGCGCCGCCTAGGCGGCCAAGATCAAGTCAGGGGCGCCAGCGCCAACGGGCCAGGGCCTTGATGATTTTCATGTCGGTGCTTGCCGACCAGCGCGTGCAGGTAACCACCACGAAGCTCTCTTATTTCAGGCGGGATTGAAGTCCGGCCACACTAGCGCAGGGCCGGACCCGAATCAACCCGCAACCCCCAGCAAAATCGGGGGCTCACCAGGGCGCAGCAAACCGCTCAGGCAATCTAGTACGTGCGCAGGATTCTCCTCGGCAATCGGGCGACCGTGGTTATAGCCGTAACTCAGCGCCACACAGGGCACGCCGGCGGCCTTGGCCGCCAGTACGTCATTGCGCGAATCACCAATAAACAGCGCCTGCGAAGCGTCCACCCTGGCCAGTTGCAGCACATGCAGCAGTGCTGCCGGGTCGGGTTTCTGCTGCGGCAGGGTGTCCCCGCCGACGATCCAGCGGAAATAACCGCCCAAGCCCTTTTCATCCAACAAGGGCGCAACAAAGCGCTCAGGCTTGTTGGTAACAATCGCCAGCTCGACCTGCTGCTCACGTAACCAGTCCAGAGTGGCTTGCACGCCGGGATACACCCGAGTCAGGGCGTGATTTGCAGCATAAAACTGCATAAACAGCTCCAGCGCCTGCTCGGCCAGTTGATTCTCGACATGCGTATGTTCCAGCCCGCCCGCCAACGCTCGGCGCACCAGCACCCGCGCACCATTGCCGACCCAGTTACGCACCTGCTCTATGCCGGCGGCAGGCAGGCCCAACTCACGCAGGGTATTGTCGACAGCGGCGGCCAGATCCGGCACTGAGTCCACCAACGTGCCGTCCAGGTCAAACATCACCAGGCGCGGTAACTCACCCTTGAACAGCTCGCGCAGCAGACTCATCCGCGCGCCTGGGCCAGCTCAGCGCGCATGGCGTCGATCACCGCCTTGTAGTCGGGCTGGTTGAAGATCGCCGAGCCGGCGACAAAGGTATCGGCCCCTGCCGCTGCGATTTCGCGAATGTTCTGCACATTCACCCCGCCGTCGATTTCCAGACGAATCTCACGACCGGAAGCATCGATCAGCGCGCGCGCCTCTTTGAGCTTTTCCAGGGTATGGGGAATAAACTTCTGCCCACCGAAGCCAGGGTTAACACTCATCAGCAGGATCATGTCGACCTTGTCCATGACGTGCTTAAGCACCTCCAGCGGCGTCGCCGGGTTAAACACCAAACCGGCCTTGCAGCCGCCATCGCGAATCAGCTGCAGGGAGCGATCGATATGCTCGCTGGCCTCAGGGTGAAAGGTGATGTAGCTCGCGCCGGCCTCGATAAAGTCACCGATGATGCGATCCACAGGCTTGACCATCAGGTGCGCGTCAATCGGCGCGGTGATGCCGTACTTACGCAGCGCCGCACAGACCATCGGGCCGATAGTCAGGTTGGGCACATAGTGATTGTCCATCACATCGAAGTGCACGATGTCGGCACCGGCGGCGAGCACCTTGTCGACTTCTTCACCCAGGCGGGCGAAATCAGCGGAGAGAATCGACGGGGCAATGGCGAAGGGTTGCATAACGCACCTCGGTGGCATTCACGAAAGGCGCGCATTGTACCCGAGCGGATTCTCAGGCGTCGCTGGGACGATGGTCGGCAGGTGGCGCGGAGGGTGGATGGCGCCTTTTCATCCACCCTACGATAACGCAGATAAGGAAAGACCCGCCGAAGCGGGTCTTTTGTATGAGCGCTGCGGGCTTACGCCAGTTCGTCGAAGCACTCGGCGATGATCGCCAGGCCACGGTCGAGCAGGGCATCTTCCGCGGTCAACGGCACCAGCACGCGCAAGACGTTGCCGTAAGTACCACACGACAGCAGGATTAAACCCTTCTCACGCGCCTTGGCAACAATCTGCCCGGTCAGCACGGCGTTGGGTTTGTGCACGTCGCCGCCTTCGCACAGCTCCATGGCAATCATGGCGCCCAGGGCGCGCACTTCGCCGATGCTGTTGTGCTTGGCCTGAATGGCTTTGAGGCTAGTAACCAGACGCTCGCCGACGGCCTTGCAGCGATCCAGCAGCTGCTCTTCCTCGAACACTTCCATCACAGCCAGGGCCGCGGCGCAGGCAATCGGGCTGCCTGCGTAGGTGCCACCCAAACCGCCCGGGGCGATGGCGTCCATGTATTCCGCCTTGCCGCACACGCCCGCCACCGGGAAACCGCCGGCGATGGATTTGGCAAAGGTTGTCAGGTCGGCGGCAACGCCCATCTGTTCCATGGCGAAGAATGTGCCGGTACGCCCGGCACCGGTCTGAACTTCGTCAGCGATCAGCAGGATGCCGTGCTGATCACACAAGGCGCGCAGGCGCAGCATGAAGTCTTTCGGCGCGACGTAGAAACCGCCCTCGCCCTGCACTGGCTCGATGATGATCGCGGCGATGTCGCGCGGCTCAGCATCGTTCTTGAAGATGCGCTCGATGCTGGCGATCGCGTCATCGGTGCTCACGCCGTGCAGTTCACACGGGTACTGGGCGCGGAAGATGCCGCCCGGCATCAAACCCATGCCGGCCGAGTACGGTACGACCTTGCCGGTCAGGCCCAGGGTCATCATGGTGCGGCCGTGGTAGCCGCCGGTGAAGGCGATCACGCCAGCACGACCGGTGGCAGCGCGGGCGATTTTGATCGAGTTTTCCACGGCTTCGGAGCCGGTGGTGACCAGCAGGGTCTTCTTGGCGAAGTCGCCTGGCACGCGTGCGTTAACTTTCTCGCACAGTTCAACGTACGGCTCGTACGCCAGCACCTGGAAGCAGGTGTGGGTCAGTTTGGTCAGCTGCTCTTGTACCGCCGCCACCACTTTCGGGTGCAGGTGGCCGGTGTTGAGCACGGCGATGCCGCCAGCGAAGTCGATAAACTCGCGGCCTTCAACGTCGGTTACGGTGGCGTTCTTTGCCGATTCAGCAAAGATCGGGTGGATCTGGCCCACGCCGCGTGGAACGGCAGCGGTGCGGCGTTGCATCAAAGATTCGTTGGTCTTGCTCATGCGGTCCTCGTTAGGAGTGCAGGTTGTTCAGGAGGTGGAAGACGCGTGCGGTCTTCCACCTTATGGATTCAGGCCACGCTTAGATTCCGAGGCACAGGTATTTGATCTCCAGGTACTCATCCAGGCCGTACTTGGAGCCTTCACGGCCCAGGCCGGAGGACTTCATCCCGCCAAACGGCGCGACCTCGGTCGAGATCACCCCGGTGTTGATGCCGACCATGCCGTACTCCAGCGCCTCGGCCACACGGAATACACGGCCCAGATCACGGGCATAGAAGTAGGCGGCCAGACCAAACTCGGTGTCGTTGGCTTGGCGAATCACTTCAGCTTCATCGCTAAAGCGAAACAGCGGGGCCAGCGGACCGAAGGTTTCTTCACGGGCCACGGCCATCTCGGCGGTCACGCCAGAGACAATGGTCGGCTCAAAGAAATTACCGCCCAAACTGTTGCCGCCCGCCAGCAGGGTCGCGCCCTTTTCCAGCGCATCATGCAGGTGGCGCTGCACCTTGATCACGGCGTCGGCGTTGATCAGCGGGCCGGTGGTGATGCCCTCGTCCATGCCGTTGCCGACCTTGAGCTTGGCCACTGCGGCTTGCAGCTTGGCGGCGAAGGCGTCATACACACCGTCCTGAATGTACAGGCGGTTGGCGCATACGCACGTCTGCCCGGCGTTACGGTACTTGGAGATGATCGCCCCTTCCACGGCGGCATCCAGGTCGGCGTCGTCGAAGACGATAAACGGCGCGTTGCCGCCCAGCTCCAGTGAGAGTTTCTTCAAGGTCGGCGCGCACTGCTGCATCAGTTTGATGCCCACGCCGGTGGAGCCGGTGAAGCTCAGCTTGCGCACGATGGGGTTGTCGCATAACTCCGCGCCGACGTCGCGGCTGGCGTCCACGTCCGCTGGGATCACGCTGAGCAAGCCAGCCGGAATGCCTGCTTGCTCGGCCAGTGCTGCCAGCGCCAGCGCGGAGAACGGCGTTTGCGGTGCAGGTTTGAGCACCATCGCACAGCCCACGGCCAGCGCCGGGCCGGCTTTGCGGGTGATCATCGCGCTGGGGAAATTCCACGGGGTGATAGCTGCCGTCACGCCCACGGGTTCTTTTTGCACCAGGATGCGCTTATCGCCGGCATGGGCGGGAATCACATCGCCATAGGCGCGCTTGGCTTCCTCGGCAAACCATTCGATAAACGAGGCCGCGTAGGCAATCTCGCCACGGGCCTCGACCAAGGGTTTGCCTTGCTCGGCAGTCATGATCCGCGCCAGATCTTCCTGGTTAGCCATGATCAGGTTGAACCATTGGCGCAGGCGATTGGCCCGCTCCTTGGCCGTCAGGGCACGCCAAGCCGGTTGCGCGACTTGCGCAGCGTCAATGGCGCGGCGGGTTTCGGCGCCGCCCATGTTCGGCACGCTGCCGATCACCTCATCGGTCGCCGGGTTGCGGATCTCGGTTCGTGCACCGTTGTCGGCCTCACACCACTGGCCGTTCACGTAAGCCTGCTGGCGCAGCAGGCTGGGGTTATTTAATTGCAGGCTCATAGGGCTCTCTTGTTCTGGGTGGCTCAGGACGGTTGCTGGGTGCGCAGTTTCTCGCTGCGTCCGCGCAGCCATTCCAGGGTCAGCAGCAGCAGGATGGAGAAACCGATCAGCAGGGTCGCGGCGGCGGCAATGGTGGGCGACAGGTTCTCGCGAATGCCGCTGAACATCTGCCGTGGCAGGGTGGCCTGTTCGGGGCCGGCGAGAAACAGGGTCACCACCACCTCATCGAACGAGGTGGCGAAGGCGAACAATGCGCCACTGATTACCCCGGGTGCGATCAGCGGCAAGGTCACCCGGCGAAAGGCGGTCAGCGGCGAAGCACCCAGGCTGGCGGCGGCGCGTACCAGGTTGTAGTTGAAGCCTTGCAGTGTCGCCGACACGGTGATGATGACGAACGGCACGCCGAGCACCGCATGCACCAGGATCAGCCCCAAGTAGCTGTTGCCCAACCCCATGGGGGCGAAGAACAGGTAGCTGGCCACCCCGACTATGACCACTGGCGCCACCATCGGCGAGATGACCAGGCTCATCACCAGGGCCTTACCACGAAACTCGCCACGGGTCAGGCCAATCGCGGCCAACGTGCCGAACACCATCGCCAGCAGCGTGGCGGCGGGAGCAATGATCAGGCTGTTTTTCAGCGAACGCATCCACTCAGCGGAGGTGAAGAAGTCTTCGTACCAGCGCAGCGAGAAGCCCTGCAACGGGTACACCAGAAAACTGCCGGAGTTGAACGACAGCGGAATGATCACCAGAACAGGCAGGATCAGGAACAGCAGCACCAGCGCACACAGGCTGCGGTGGGTCCAGAACCAGGCACGTTCGATCGGCGATTTATAGGGGCTCAGCATCTGCATTCTCCAATCATTCTCTAGCGGGGCAACGCCCCTCTCCCGCCCTGCGGGCACACTCGCCCGGAGGAGCGAGGGTCATCAGCTGGCCTGCTGCGCAGGCCTTTTTATCCCAGACGCAGGCGGCTCGCGCCCACCAACCAGCTGTACACCACATAGAGCAGCATGGTGGCCAGCAACAGCAGGCCGCCGAGGGCTGTGGCCATGCCCCAGTTGATGGTGGTGTTGGTGTAGAAGGCGACGAAGTAGCTGATCATCTGGTCGCTCGGGCTGCCCAGCAGGGCCGGGGTAATGTAGTAGCCAATGGACAGGATGAACACCAACAAACAGCCGGCACCGACGCCAGCCAGGGTCTGCGGGAAGTACACCCGCCAGAAGCTGGCGAAGGGATGACAGCCAAGGGAAATCGCCGCACGCATATAGCTCGGTGAGATGCCCTTCATCACGCTGTAGATCGGCAGAATCATAAACGGCAGCATGATGTGCACCATCGCCACATAGACCCCGGTGCGGTTGAACACCAGCTGCAGCGGCTGGTCGATAATGCCCATGGCCATCAGCGCGCTGTTGATCAGCCCGCCCGACTGCAGCAGTACGATCCACGCCGCCACCCGCACCAGGATCGAAGTCCAGAACGGCAGCAACACCAGGATCATCAACAGGTTGCTGGTGCGGGTCGGCAGGGTGGCCAGCAGGTAGGCCAGCGGATAGGCCAGCACCAGGCAGAGGGCAGTGATCACCAGGCCCATCCAGAAGGTACGGGCGAAAATGTCCAGGTAGATAGCCTGATCCGGGGTAGCCGTGGCCAGTTCGCCAAGGTCGTCAATGCGGTGGTCGAGGGCCGCCAGCAAGTAGTAAGAGGTGAAAGCGCTGTCGTTACGGCGGATCACCTGCCAGTAGGCCGGGTCGCCCCAGCGCTCGTCGAGGCTCTCCAGGGCATTCTTGTAGGAGGCCGGTTCCTGCTTGAACGGCAGCGCACGCCCGGTCTTGGCCATCAGGCTGCGGTAACCGGCCAACTCCATGTTCAGGCGCTTGGACAGATCACCAATGGTCTGCTGCTTGCGCGCCTCGGCCAGGTCGAGGCTGAGAGCCTTGTAGGCCGCCTCTTCCGGCAGGCCACGGCCATCCCAGGTGGCAATCGCCGCAACGGTACGCGGCAGGCTGCTCACCACCTCGGGGTTTTCCACGCTTTTATAGAGAAGAATGCCAATCGGCAGGATGAACACCACCACGAGGAACACCAACAGCGGCAGGATCAGGCCCTGCGCCTTGAGGCGGTTGATCCGCTCGGCACGCGCCAATTTCTGCTTCAGGGTGAGCCCGGCGAATTCGCTGAGGGGGACGGTTTCAGCCATTGCTAGCTCCGCTAAATCTGGCCGCGCGAGGCGGCAGGAAAAAAGAGACAAGGGGGCGCCCACGGCGCCAGCCCCATCCCCAGACCCTCTCCCGTAGGAGAGGGGGTGTTAGCAACTTACTTGGCTGCCCAGGCGTTGAAGCGCTGTTCCAGCTGTTCGCCGAAATCGGCCCAGAACTCCACGTTCATGGCGACCTGGCCGGCGATGTTTTCCGGGGTGGTCGGCATGTCTGCCAGCAGGCCCTTGTCGAGCAGCGCGACGGCGTTCTTATTGGCCGGGCCGTAGGCGATATTCGACGAGTAGACCTTCTGCTGATCAGGCTGCACGGTGAAGGCAGCGAAGGCCTTGGCCGCATCAAGGTCCTTGGCACCTTTCGGGATAGCCCAGGAGTCGAAGTCGTAGACGCCGCCGTTCCACACCACTTTCAGGTTGCTCTCCTTCTGCACGGCAGCAATGCGGCCGTTATAGGCGGAGCTCATGACCACGTCACCGGAAGCGAGGAACTGCGGCGGCTGAGCGCCGGCCTCCCACCACTGGATGTGCGGTTTGATCTGATCGAGCTTTTTGAAGGCACGATCCTGGCCTTCCTGGGTAGCGAGCACGCCATACACGTCTTTCGCTGCCACGCCGTCAGCCATCAGGGCGAACTCCAGGGTGTACTTAGCACCCTTGCGCAGACCGCGCTTACCGGGGAATTTGGCTACGTTCCAGAAATCGGCCCAGCCGGTTGGGGCGCTGGCCAGCTTGTCGGCGTTGTAGGCGAGCACTGTCGACCAGACGAAGAAGCCCACGCCGCATGGCTGCACGGCACCGTCGATAAAGTTGGCGGCATCGCCGAACAGGGCCGGGTCGAGTTCCTCAAACAGACCTTCGTCGCAGCCGCGCGCCAGCTCCGGCGACTCCACTTCCACCAGACTCCACGACACGCTGTTGGTATCGACCATAGCTTTGACCTTGGCCATCTCACCGTTGTATTCACCGGCGATCACCTTACCTTTACCGGCCGCTTCCCACGGCTGGTAGAAGGCCTTGGTCTGCGCCTCCTTGTTGGCACCACCGAAGGAAATCACCGTCAGATCGGCGGCGGCCGCTTGGCCGGCGCAGGCCAGGCCGAGAGCCAGGGCGCCGAGGCGCAGGTTGCTGTGCAGTTTGCTCATTGTTGTTCTCTCCACTGTGCAGGGTTGTTAAACAGGCTCTGGGGTACTAAAACACTCACTCCGCCAGCAGCGGGTCGAGGGCGCGAACGTGCTCCACATGCCAGCCAAGCGGCACCACATCGCCCACCCCCATGGTGGGTTCGAGCTCGGCGATCGGCTGCTTGACGAAGAAATCGGGCTTGCCGCACACCTCCATACGGATGCGCACGTGGTCGCCCAGGTAGATGAATTCCGCCACGCGCCCGGAGAAGCGGTTGGCGCACTGCTCGCTGGCACCGTTCAGGCGCACGCGCTCGGGGCGAATCGACAGGGTCACCGGCTCACCCAGCCCACCAACGTTCACCGCCAGCGCCTCGACCTGCTCGCCACGAGGCAGGCCAATCACGCAACGCTCGCCGTCGTGGCTGATCAACTGGCCGCTGAGACGGTTGTTTTCGCCGATAAAGTTGGCGACGAAGGTGTTCTTCGGCGACTCGTAGAGGTCACGAGGCGGGGCGATCTGCTGGATCTCGCCCTGGTGGAACACCGCCACGCGGTCGGACATGGTCAGCGCTTCGCCCTGGTCGTGGGTGACGTAGACCACAGTCACGCCCAGACGCTGGTGGATATGTTTGATTTCCATCTGCATATGCTCGCGCAGCTGCTTGTCCAGCGCGCCAAGCGGCTCGTCCATCAGCACCAGCTGCGGTTCGAACACCAGGGCACGGGCCAGGGCCACGCGCTGCTGCTGCCCGCCGGAGAGCTGCGCCGGATAGCGATTACGGAAGCTGTCGAGCTGGACCATGGACAGGGCTTTTTTCACCCGCTCGGTGCTGTCGGTACGCGACATGCCGCGCACACTCAGAGGGAAGGCCAGGTTCTCGGCCACGGTCATGTGCGGAAATAGCGCGTAGTTCTGGAACACCATGCCGATGTCACGCTTGTGCGGCGGCAGGCGGTTGAGCGAGCGACCGTCGAGCAGAATCTCGCCGGCAGTGGGAGTTTCGAAACCGGCCAGCATCATCAGGCTGGTGGTTTTACCCGAACCGGACGGCCCCAGCAGGGTGAGAAATTCGCCCTTGCGGATATCCAGATTGAGATCTTTGACGATCAGGTTTTCGCCGTCGTAGCTTTTTTGCACACCACGAAAGCTCACCAGTACATCGTTTGCCTGAGACCCGCTCATCGCCACACCCTTGTTGTTGTCTGCACGCTGATGGCACAAGACTAGGGGGGTTAAAGCGGGGGCATAATCGGGCTGGATGACAACCTGCTGTCAGGCGGCAGGAGAACCTTCTGTAGGGATTGCCCTACAAAAACCAGCCCTCACTCAGCGCGCACAGAAGTCGTGCGCACGCCACGCCGGCCGGGCCTTGCAGGCCGGGCAAGAACACATCAAAGCATCCTTAAAGCACCGTTTTAGAGCAGTTTATGCTCCATGGCATAGCGCACCAGATCTGCCACCGAGTGCAGCCCGAGCTTCTGCATCAGCCGCGCTTTGTGGGTGCTGACGGTCTTGTTGCTGACGGCCAGGTGCAGGGCAATGTCATTGACCCCTTCACCGCGCACCAGCCGCTCGAACACTGAAAACTCACGCTCGGACAGCTGCACATGGGGTGGGCGTGAATCCGTCAGGCCCACCTCAAAGACCATGCGGTCGGCCAGTTCCGGGTCAATGTAACGGCCGCCACTGGCCACCTTGCGGATGGCGGCGATCAGCAGCGCCGGATCGCTGTCCTTGGTGGCGTAACCGGCCGCGCCGATCTTCAGCGCACGCGCCGCCATCTGCGCTTCATCGTGCATGGACAGCACCAGAATTGCCGGCGGACGCAGCAGCGCCCGGATCCGCGGAATGGCCTCAAGGCCATTGACGCCGGGCATGGAAATATCCAGCAGCACCACATCACACTCAACCTTGCGTAAGGCCTCCAGCAACTGCTCACCATTGCTCGCCTCCCCCACCACCTCAAGGTCGCGCGCCATACCAATCAGCTGCTTGATGCCTTCACGCACGATGGCGTGGTCTTCTGCCACCAATACCCGAATCACGTCAGTGCCTCCTCATCCAGCGCCACATGCGCCAGCAGCGTAGTGCCCTCGCCTGGCTGGCTGTCAATCTGTAAACGCCCGCCCAGCATTAATACCCGTTCCTGCATACCGACCAGGCCGAACGATTGCCCGGCTTTGCGGGGCGCCTGCGCAAAGCCCTTACCGTCGTCAATCACACACAGGCACAGCTCGCCCTGCTCCACGCGCAAGTACACCTGCACGCTGTGCGCACCGGCGTGGCGCATCACGTTGGTCAGCGCCTCCTGCAAGATGCGGAACAGGCCAATGGCCTTGGCATCGCTGAGTGGCGGCAGGTGGTCGGGCACCTCCACCAGGCAGGGAATCTGGGTGCGCGCTTCAAAGCGGCGCACCTGCCATTCGATGGCCGAGGCAATGCCTGCATCCAGGATCGGCGGGCGCAACGCCGTGGCCACATCGCGGACCAACTGGAACAGATTAGCGATCAGCTTTTTCATGCTGGTCAGACGCTCATCCAGGCCCGCGACCTGACCGGCAAAGGCCAGCTCACACATGGCGGTTTCCAGCTTGAGCACGGTCAGCACCTGGCCGAGCTCGTCGTGCACCTCGCGGGCAATCCGGGCTTTTTCTTCCTCGCGGACGCTTTCCAGGTGGGCCGCCAGTTCGCGCAGGTGGGCACGGGACTCAGCCAACGCCAGCTCCACCTGCTTGTTCTCGGTGATGTCCCAGACGATGCCATCCCACACCACCCGCCCTTCGCCCAAGCTACGCGCTGTGGCCTTGATGTCCGCCCAGCGCAGCTCGCCGTCGCGAGTCAGAATGCGGCCCTGCCATTGCCAATCGCAGTCGCCCAGCAGCGCTGCATCCTGGGTCTGGTGATAGCGCGCTTGATCTTCAGGGTGGACCAGGCTGCGGATGCCACGGTCCTCGCGCTGCAACTCGGCCGCTGGATAGCCCACCAACTCCAGGCTGGCTTCGCTGATGTAGGCAAACTCCACCGGTTGCTCGGCGCTAGCCCGCTCCAGCCGGAACACCAGCCCAGGCACGTTGCCAGCAATGCCTTTGAGGCGCGCTTCGCTCTCCTGCAAGGCGGCCTGTGCGCGGCGCCGTTCGGTGACATCAGTGATAAAAACCACGAGGTATTCCGATTGGTCAAAGCGCAAAAAGCTCAATGACACATCCACCGGCAAGCGGCTGCCATCGGCGCGCTGACAGTCGATCTCAAAGCCAGGCAAAGGCTCCTGGCTGCCACGGGCCTGCCGCCAGAGAGTCAACCAACGGTCCATGCTCAACGCAGGTTCCAGTTGCACCAGCGGCATGTCGACCAACGCGTCGCGGCCATAGCCCAGCATGCGTTCAGCCGCCAGGTTGGCATAACGCACATGGCTGTCCCAATTGACCCAGAGGATGCCCACGGTGCTGTTATCAATCGAGAACTGGCTCAGCCGCAGCGCCTGCTCGGCAGCCTCGCGCTGGCTGAGCACTGCGCGGGCGTCCAGCAACTGACGCTCCAGGCTGCGGCGCTGCAGCAACAGGTAGCGGACAATCGCGGCCAGCGTCAGCAGGATGAGACCGAGAAACACACTGACGCCTTTCCAGAACGCCAGTGGGTTGCCCAGCTGACGCGTTGACAGGGGAAACCAGCGCGCTTGCAGCTGCTCAAGCTCTCCACCGGGCAGCGCTTGCAAGGTGCGCTGGAGAATATCGGCGAGCAGCGGTGCATCGCGGCGACTGCCAATGCGCAGCAACTGCGGCAAGCCAATGTCACCGATGATGCTCAACCCGGCAAACTGGGTTTCACGCAGCAATAAGCTCAGCCGCGCCTCATCCACCACCGCGTAACTGACTTCTTGGCGCAACAACAGATCCAGCGCCTCGCGCTCATTGCCCACCGGCTGCAACTGCACATTGCTATGCGTCACGCGCAGGTATTCCTGTACGGCACTGGGCGCACGCACGGCGACTTTTTCATCGCGGCCGATTCGGTCAAGGTCCACCGCACTGCTGCCGCGCCGCTCACCCACGACCAGATGCGGCACGCGCAAGTACGGATCAGAAAAGCGCCAACGCCGCAGGCCTTGCGGGGTTTGTTGCAGACCGGGGGCCAGGTCAACTTCACCGCGCTGCAGGGCGGCTTCCAGTGCGTCCTGATCGGCAAAGCGTAGCCACTGCCCTTGCACACCCATGCCTTGCAGCAGGCGATTCATCAGGTCCACGTTGGCACCTGATAGGCGCTGCTGGCGGCGATCAAATTGCGCCCAGGGCGCCTGCATCACCAGACCAACCCGCAGGGTTTGGTGATCGCTCAGCCACGCACGCTGCTCGGCGCTAAAGGCCGGCCTCAGGGGCAACACATTACTCTCGGCCGCGCACAGCAGCGCCGGCCACAGTAAAAGAACAATCAACAGGCGCTTCAACGCAACCACACTCCACAGGGGGGAAACGACCGAGCAGGATCCAGCAACCCTTACCTTACTCCAGTCCTGAAGGGCTTAGAGCTATTCAGCCCTGACAAAGGCACGCCCAGGTATTAGGCTTCAGTGGCCTGCCCCGAGAAGGAATGCCTGATGCGCCGCTTTAGCCCCACATGGCCCACCCTGTTCAGCCTGCTATTAGCACTGCTGCTGGTTCACCCCCTGCAGGCTGAGGAGAGCGACAGCGCCACCCCTGAAGCCAGCCCAGAGACTCCCGCCGAGACACCTCGCGCGCCCCTGCCCGAACGCAGCGAAGTGGACGCAACGGCGCTGGAGCAACGGGTGGAGCAGAAGGAGCAGCAACAGCTGAAAGCGGGCGAGGAACCCTTTCTGGCACTCTGGCTGCCAGCCAACGTGGCCGAGCCCAGCGGCGCGGTGATTATTGTCCCGGGCGATGATGAAAGTGCCGACTGGCCACAAGGCGTCGGCCCCCTGCGCAGCAAATTACCCAATGGTGGCTGGCACAGCTTAAGCCTGACCCTGCCCGACCCCAACAGTGATGCACCGCCAGTGCGCATCGCCGAACCAGCGCCCACCGAAGAGCCCGCCGACGCCGCGCCAACGCCAGCAGAGAACGCGGCCGAAAACAGCCCTGCGGCAGATGAAGCCGCTGCGCAAACCACTGACAGCCCGCTCGACAGCGCCGAAACAGCGGAAACTAAACTGAAAGCCATTGAGGAACAGCGCAAGGCGCATGCCGAGCGCGTTTTGGCACGTATCGAGGCGGCTATCGGCTTTGCCGAACAACAACAAGCCAAGCGCATTGTGTTGCTCGGTCATGGCAGTGGCGCTTACTGGGCTGCACGCTACTTGGCAGAGCGCAAGCCTGATCAAATCAAAAACTTGCTGCTGGTCGCAGCACAGCTGCCTGCTGGCTACACCCCGCCGCTTGATGAGTTGATCCCACAACTGCAACTGGCCACTGGCGACTTCTACTACAAGGACCTCGCCACCGACCGACAAGCCGCACTCAAACGCTCGCAAGCCAGCAAACGCCAGAAACACCCCAGCTACATACAGATCGCCATGAAAGCGTTGCCGGGCAACCGCGAAGCCGAACAAGAGCAGCTCTACCGTCGTATTCGGGGCTGGCTGACGCTGAAACTGGAGGCAAAGTAGCCTCAGCGAAAACCGTGGCGCTGGCGAATCAAATCATAGGCTTGGTGCAATTCACGGGTGCGCTCAGTGGCTTCGCGCACACGCTCAGGCGTGGCGCCGCTGCCCGCCAGCTTGTCCGGGTGGTGGCGGCTCAATAAACGCCGGTACGCCTGCTTGATCTGCGCAGGCTCGGCATCGGCAGTTACATTCAATAACGTAAGGGCACGCTGATAGGCGTTGCTGGCCGTCGACACCAGCGGGCCTTGTTGCGGTGCATAAGCATCACTCAGCTGCGTTTGGGTTGCCGAGGACACCTGCAACCATTTGCCCCAGAGCATGATGAGCTCACGCTCGGCCTGGCTGACCTGGCCATCCACCCAGGCCATCCGCCAGCAGGCACGCAGTAATGCTTCACGACGTGCACGCTGGCGCCGCAGTGGCGCTCGCAGGCTGTCACGGCCCACCTTGCCCTGCGCGAAGGCCGCTATCGCCTGACGCTGCCCCTCGGTGTCCAGCCCAAGACGCGTCATTTCTGCCCGCGCTTGCTGAATATGCACGGGCAGAACACGGCCGCCACTCTTGGCCAAACGCCCCAGCAAGACGAAAAGTAGCCACTCATCACGCGACTCTGCGCGACCACCTAAGCGTTCACGCAAGGCTGCCCACGACTCTAGGCGCAGACGCCGATCCAGTACCTGCCCGAGCAAACCGCCGAGCATGGCGCCCGGAATACTGGCCACTGCCAGCCCCGCAACCGTCCCCAGCAGGGTCGCAGGCCAAAGCATCTCAGCGCCGCGCCTCTAGCAACTGCTCGACCTGGGCCAAACGTTCATGGGTTCCCACATCCACCCAGCAACCATCAAACCGCTCACCGGTTACCTGTCCGGTTGCCATCGCGGCACGCAACAGCGGTGCCAGCGAAAAGACGCCCGGCTGACAATCACTGAACAGCGCGGGGGATAACACCGCCATGCCGCTATAGGTCAGGCTGTCCTGGCCTGCTTGCGCATCCGTAACCTGTCCTTTCTGCAAACAGAAGTCGCCCTTGACGTTATGGCCAGGGTTCTCGATCAGCACCAGGTGCGCCAGGCCGGATAACGGACGGCGCAACTCGGCAAAGGGGTAGTCAGTAAAAATATCGCCATTGATCAGCACAAACGGCTGATCGCCTAGCAAAGGCAAGGCCTGAAAGATCCCGCCGCCGGTTTCCAACGGCTCACCCTCAGCGGAATAGGCAATGCTGACGCCGAAGCGCGATCCATCACCCAGGTAATCCTCGATCTGCTGTCCCAGCCAGGCATGATTGATCACCAGCTCGGTGAACCCGGCCGACGCCAACGCACGCACGTGGTACTCGATCAAGGGCACGCCGGCCGCACGCACCAATGGCTTGGGTGTATGCAGGGTCAGCGGGCGCAGCCGCTCACCTTTACCGGCGGCCAGAATCATCGCCTTCATACAGACTCCTGTCGCAGGCTACCAAGCAACTCTGCCAGTTCGGCCAGCTCCGGCCGACGCGCCAATACCGCCTCTATATAAGAGAAGAATCGCGGCACATCCCCCAGGTACTTGGGCTTGCCATCGCGATGGCAAATGCGCGCGAAGATGCCTATGACCTTGAGGTGGCGTTGCACCCCCATCAGGTCGCTGGCTCGCAGAAAATCATCCAGCACCGGCTGAACCGGCACACCTGTCTCAAGCGCCTGCTGCCAGTACTGCTCCAACCAGCTGCTTACGCGCACCTCGGGCCAACTGAGGAAGGCATCCTTGAAGAGACAAGTGACGTCATACGTCACCGGGCCATAGACGGCATCCTGAAAATCCAGCACACCCGGATTCGGCTCGCTGAGCATCAAGTTGCGCGGCATGTAGTCACGGTGCACCAGCACCTTGGGCTGGGCCAGCGCGCTGTCGATCAACAACTGACTGGCACGTTGCCAGAGAGCCTGCTGCTGCTCGCTGAACTCGACACCCAGGTGGCGCTGTACATACCACTCGGGGAAGAGCTGCAGTTCACGACGCAGCAAAGCGTCATCATAGTGGGGGAGTGGCGTGGTCATCGGCAGTCGCTGAAACGCCAATAGCGCTTGCAGCGCATCAGCAAACAACTCATCAGCATTGTCTTCGTTGATCACATCCAGGTAGGTCTGCCGGCCCAAATCGTTGAGCAATAGAAAGCCTCGCTCAAGGTCAGCAGCGAGAATCTGCGGCACATTGAGGCGTGCTTCAGCCAGCAAATGCGCCACTTTAACAAAGGGCGCGCAGTCTTCCTGCGGCGGTGGCGCATCCATCACGATCAGGCTGCGCCCTGCGCCTTGCCAGCGAAAATAGCGACGAAAACTCGCGTCACTGCTGGCAGAGGTAAGCGTGGCGGCGGGTACAGCGCCCCAACCCTGTTTAGCAAACAGCCCAGGTAGCTGCTGATCCAGCCAGTTTTCGAGAAGTTTTAAGCGTACATCTTCATCAGGCATTACAAGGTCTCCGACGGCGCTAGCCGTTGCGCGGGTCATGCTTTATTATCCAGCATCTTTTCAAGCCCATCGAGAGGCGTGCGGCCTCAGGGCCAATGGCGCGCAGGAAGCCCGGAAAAAATAAGATGGCAGTAAAATACCCCGCGTTTCGTAAAAAATTCCCTCTACTGGTCACTGGCAGCCTTCTGGCGCTACAACCTTTAGCCGTTCCTTTTGCTATCGCTGATGAGCAGTATGATTGCCAGGTTTCCGCCACCGGCGGCTGGGCATGTGCCCCGAAAGCCAGCAATGCTGCACTGCCTGCACGGCCAGTACAACGTGATTCGGTCGCCAGCAGCAACGCTGGTGAAGGCAGCACCGAAGCAGCTGCAGGGAAAACCGCGCAAGCGACCCTGGTGACTGAAAGTCGTGGCAAAGGCCTCGTGTCGCGCAGCGCCGACTACAGCCACCTGGACTGGGTGCCGCGCGAAAACCTCAGCGCTGCTCAGTTGGCTGAAGCCGGCCCTTACTGCGCAGGCGCGTATGTAGAGCCGACGCGCCCGGGCATGGACGACAAAACGCCGATGGACGAGGCACCGATGTTCGTATCGGCCAAAGCCTCGCGTTATGAGCAAGAAGAGCAAGTCGCCACCCTCGCCGGTGATGTGGTTCTGCGCCAAGCGGGCATGCAAGTCGAAGCGGATGAAGCCAACCTGCGCCAGGCGGAAAACCGCGGCGAGCTGATCGGCAATGTGCGCCTGCGTGATCAGGGCATGCTGGTAGTGGGTGACCGCGCCGAGCTGCAGCTGGACAATGGTGAAGCCAAAGTCGACAACGCCGAATACGTCCTGCACAAGAGCCATATCCGCGGCAACGCGCTCTACGCCAAGCGCGAAGAAAGCGCGATTATCCGTCTGAAAGACGGCACCTATACCAGCTGTGAGCCCGGCAGTAACGCTTGGCACCTGAAGGGCAACAACATCACCCTGAACCCGGCCACCGGTTTCGGCACCGCGACCAACGTCACTCTGCGGGTGAAGAATATTCCGGTGTTCTACACACCTTATATCTACTTCCCGATTGATGACCGTCGCCAGTCCGGCTTCCTGCCGCCGAGCATCGGCAGCTCAAGCGATAATGGCCTGACCCTGCAAACGCCGTACTACTTCAACCTTGCGCCAAACTATGACGCAACGCTGTACCCGACCTATATGAGCGATCGCGGCTTGATGATGGAAGGCGAATTCCGCTACCTCACCAAGAACAGCGAAGGTCAGGTTGGCGGCGCGTACCTCGACGACAGTAACGATGATCGTAAGCTGCAGTCGGATTACGAAGATCAGCGCTGGATGTACAGCTGGCAACACAAGACAGGCCTGACTTCGCGCCTGCTGGCGGAAGTTGATTACACCGACATCAGCGACCCTTACTACTTCCAGGACCTGGATACTGACCTGGGTGTAAGCGCAACGGGTTATGTCAATCAGCGCGGCACATTGACCTATCGTGGCGACAGTTACACAGCCCGCCTGAATGCTCATGCTTATGAGCTGGCCAACATTACTGACATCACCCCGTATAACCGCCTGCCACAACTGACTCTGGACGGCGTACTGCCATTTAAACCCGCAGGCGTTAACTTCAGTTATGGCACGGAATATGTGCGTTTCGACCGTAGCCTGCGCAAAGGCAACTTTATTGATGAAGACGGCGGCCCGCTCAACGCCGATGGAAGCATCGGCACGCCGTGGTACGACACCGTCGTCAAAGGCCTGGCTCGCGCCAACGGCGATCGCCTGCATGTCGAGCCAGGCGTCAGCCTGCCGCTCAACTGGAGCTGGGGCTATATCAAACCGCAGGTCAAGTATCTGCAGACCAACTACGATCTGACACTTGATCAGCAAGGCAAGAATTCGCTGCTGGCAGAACAGGAATACAAAAGCAGTCAAAGCCGTGGCGTCGGTATGTTCAGCCTGGACAGCGGCCTGTACTTTGACCGCAACACTCAATGGTTCGGCAAGTCCTACCGCCAGTCCCTTGAGCCTCGCCTGTTCTACCTCTATGTACCCGAGGAAGACCAGACAGACATTCCGGTCTTTGACACCGGCGAAAGCAACTTCAGCTACTCCTCGCTGTGGCGTGAAAACCGCTTCTCCGGCAAGGATCGTATCGGCGACGAGAACAAACTCTCTCTGGGTGTGACCAATCGCTGGATTGAGCCAAATGGTTTTGAGCGTCAGCGCTTCAGCATTGGCCAAGCGTTCTACTTTGAAGATCGCCAGGTCCAATTGCCAGGCATTGATTACCGCACTCGCGGTGATGCAACTGCATCGGTATCGCCTTACGCGCTTGAGTACCTGTATCGCTTTAACCGCGACTGGCGCTTCTCGTCGGACTTCAACTGGGATCCAGACAGTGGCAGCACCCGCTCGGGCAGCGCCATGTTCCACTACCAGCCAGAAGACAATCCGAACAAGGTGGTCAACGCCGGTTACCGTTACCGCAATGATACTGTGCGCTATGACGAAGCCAGTGGTAACTGGGTAGTAGGCGGTGGCGACTACGGTACCCCGGGCAGCCCGAACTACATCAAGGACTACTACAAGATCAGCCAGCACGACTTCTCGGTCATCTGGCCAATCGTGCCGCAGTGGAGCGTGATCTCTCGCTGGCAGTATGACTACGGCCGCGACCGTACGCTGGAGGCCTTCGCAGGCTTCGAGTACGACAGCTGCTGCTGGAAACTGCGTCTGATCAACCGTTACTGGATTGACTACGACGAAGTCAGCTTGAACCCGTCACTGAACGACCAGGCTGATCGCGGCATCTTCTTGCAGATCGTACTCAAAGGTCTGGGTGGCGTAGTCGGCAATAAAGTTGAGACTTTCCTCGACCAAGGCATTCAAGGTTATCGTGAACGTGAAGATCAAGCTTTCTGATTGCGTGCGCCCCCTGCTGTTGGGCGCGCTGTTTCTGGGTACCGCAGCAAATGCTGCGGTTCAACCACTCAACCGCGTTGTAGCGATTGTCGACAATGATGTAGTGATGCAAAGCCAGCTCGACTCACGCTTGCGTGAAGTGCAGCAAACCATCACCCAGCGCGGTGCAGCCCTGCCGCCGGAGCACGTGCTCAGCCAGCAAGTGCTTGAGCGCCTGATCATCGAGAACATCCAGCTACAGATTGGCGAACGCTCTGGCATTCGCATCACTGATGAAGAGCTGAACCAGGCCATTGGCACCATCGCCCAGCGTAATGGCATGAGCATCGAGCAGTTCCGCGCCGCCTTGGCGGCAGATGGCCTCTCGTACACCGATGCCCGTGACCAAGTTCGCCGCGAGATGATCATCAGCCGTGTGCGCCAACGCCGCGTGGCTGAGCGCATCCAGGTAACCGATCAGGAAGTGCAAAACTTCCTCGCCTCAGACATGGGCAAGATGCAGCTGTCGGAAGAATTCCGCCTGGCTAACATCCTGATCCCGGTCACCGAAGCTGCATCTCCGGAAGATATTCAGGCAGCCGAGCGTCAAGCTCGTGAGCTGTACCAGCAGCTTCAACAGGGTGCCGACTTCGCCCAGCTGGCCATTGCCCGCTCGGCCAGCGAAACCGCGCTGGAAGGTGGCGAAATGGGCTGGCGTAAAGCCGGGCAGTTGCCACCGCCTTTCGACAGCATGCTTAGCGCCTTGTCGGTTGGCCAGGTGACAGAGCCGATGCGGACTCCCGGCGGCTTTATCATGATCAAGCTGCTGGAAAAGCGCGGCGGTGACAGCCAGGTACGCGATGAAGTGAACGTTCGCCACATCCTGATCAAACCCAGCGAAATCCGTAGCGAAGCTGAAACCAAACGCCTGGTTGAACGTCTGTACCAGCGGATCCTGGCCGGGGAAGATTTCGCCGAACTGGCGAAGAACTTCTCCGAAGACCCAGGCTCGGCGCTGAACGGCGGCACCCTGAGCTGGATCGACCCGAATGTACTGGTGCCTGAATTCCGCGAAGTGATGAACAACACGCCAGCTGGCGAGCTGTCCAAACCCTTCAAGAGTCCTTACGGCTGGCATGTTCTCGAAGTCATGGGCCGCCGCGCCACGGACAGCAGCGCACAGTACCGCGAGCAGCAGGCCATGACCGTACTGCGTAACCGCAAGTACGATGAAGAGCTGCAAGCGTGGCTACGCCAGATCCGCGACGAGGCCTACGTCGAAACCAAACTCTGACAGGCGCATCGCGCTCGCGCAGACAACCGAAAAGCCTGGCTGATGCATCTGCAGAGCCAGGCTTTTTTGTGGCCGCTCAAACCTGGCAGCTACTCGCCAGGGCGACGCATAATGCCTCACCGCCCTCGCCACCTGATGGGCTAACCCTTATGGCACAGACGTGAGAGCCCCTCCATGAACACCGCCCGTCTTTTTGCGCTAACACCTGGCGAACCAGCCGGCATAGGCCCCGACCTCTGCCTGCTGCTGGCGCGTCACGCACAGCAGCACGCGCTGATTGCCATCGCCAGTCGCGACTTGTTAGCTGAGCGCGCCCAGCTGCTTGGGTTAAGCATTGACCTGATCAACGTCAGCCCCGGTGCCTGGCCAAGCCAGGCTGCGGCGGCAGGTAGTCTGTACGTCTGGGATACACCACTCGCCGCGGCCGTGGTTGCTGGCCAGCTGAACGCACGTAACGCGCCCTACGTACTGGAAACACTGACCCGCGCCGGCCAGGGCTGCCTCGACGGCCACTTCGCGGGCATGATTACCGCCCCCGTGCACAAGGGCGTGATCAACGAAGGCGGGATTGCCTTCTCCGGGCACACCGAGTTTCTCGCCGAACTGACCCACACCGAGCAGGTGGTGATGATGCTCGCTACCCACGGCCTGCGTGTGGCGTTGGTGACAACACATTTGCCACTCAAGGATGTAGCCGCAGCCATCACCCCAGGGCGTCTCAGTCGCGTCACACGTATTCTCGACCATGACCTGCGCACGAAATTCGGCATCACTGCCCCGCGTATTCTGGTTTGCGGTCTCAACCCGCACGCCGGTGAAGGCGGCCATTTGGGCATGGAAGAAATCGAGGTGATAGAGCCCACCCTGCAGCAGTTACGCAGCGAAGGTATCAACCTGATCGGCCCACTACCCGCCGACACGCTGTTCACTCCCAAACACCTTGAGCACTGCGATGCGGTGCTGGCGATGTACCACGACCAGGGCTTGCCGGTGCTCAAATACAAAGGCTTTGGCGCTGCGGTGAACATCACCTTGGGTCTACCGATTATCCGCACCTCGGTCGATCACGGCACGGCGCTGGACCTGGCGGGTAGCGGCAAAATCGACAGCGGCAGCCTACAGGTCGCCCTGCAAACGGCCTATGAAATGGCCGCCAGCCAGGTGAAAAGCGCCTGACTGCAACGCCCGGCACGGGGCGTACTCCGCCAATGCTGTTAAACTGTCCGGCTTTCTACCCGCGTTAAATTCGCTTCAAGCCGATGCTTTGAAGCCTGGAGCTGCTGCATGTCCGAATACCAACACCGCGCGCGCAAGCGTTTCGGCCAAAACTTCCTGCATGACGCCGGGGTGATTCACCGCATTCTGCGCGCCATCTTCGCCCGCGAAGGTGAACACATGCTGGAAATCGGCCCAGGCCAGGGCGCATTGACCGAAGGGTTACTGAGCAGCGGCGCGCAGCTCGACGTGATTGAACTCGACCGCGACTTAGTACCGATCCTGCAACACCAGTTCGGCAGCAACCCGCGCTTTCGCCTGAACCAGGGCGACGCCCTCAAATTCGACTTCAACCAGCTACAGGCTGCACCACGCAGCCTGCGTGTGGTCGGCAACCTGCCCTACAACATCTCCACGCCACTGATCTTCCACCTGCTGAGCAATGCCGCATTGATTCGCGACATGCACTTTATGCTGCAGAAGGAAGTGGTTGAGCGCATGGCAGCAGTGCCCGGCGGCGGCGACTGGGGCCGGTTGTCCATCATGGTGCAGTACCACTGCCGTGTGGAGCACCTGTTTAATGTCGGTCCTGGCGCGTTCAATCCGCCGCCAAAGATTGATTCAGCGATCGTCCGCCTGGTGCCACACGAGGTGCTGCCGCACCCGGCCAAGGACCACCACCTGCTTGAGCGTGTGGTGCGCGAAGCCTTTAACCAACGGCGTAAGACCCTGCGCAACACCTTGAAGAACTTACTGCCGGCCGATGCCATCGAAGCGGCGGGCGTCGATGGCAGCCTGCGCCCTGAACAACTGGACCTGGCTGCGTTTGTACGCCTGGCGGACAAACTGGCTGAACACTCCATCGCCGACTGACAGCGGCTAGACTGGGTTTCTGCCCACCGAGTTAATTACGCATGAGCGATTCGCGTTACAACATCGACGTCAGCGTCGTAACCCGCTACCTGCCGGAGCAATCCCAGCCGGAGCAGAACCGTTTTGCGTTCGCCTACACCGTCACGGTGAGCAACAAGGGTGAACTGCCGGCCAAACTGCTCTCGCGCCACTGGGTGATCACCGACGGTGACGGCCGTGTGCAGGAAGTGCGCGGCGCCGGCGTCATCGGCCAACAGCCGCTGATCGAGGCTGGCGCCAGCCACACCTACAGCAGCGGCACGGTGATGGCCACCCGCGTCGGAATCATGCAGGGCAGCTATCAGATGCTCGCCGAAGACGGTAAACGCTTTGACGCACTGATCGCGCCCTTCCGTCTTGCGGTGCCGGGCTCGCTGCACTGATGGCCACCTACGCTGTCGGCGACCTGCAAGGCTGCCTGAAACCGTTGGAATGCCTGCTTGAACGCGTGGCCTTTGATCCAGCGAAGGACAAGCTATGGCTGGTCGGTGATCTGGTTAACCGCGGCCCTGAATCCCTGGCAACGCTGCGTTTCCTCTACAGCATCCGCGATGCATTGACCTGCGTATTGGGTAACCACGACCTGCACTTGCTGGCCGTAGCGCACAATATCGAGCGACTGAAGAGAGGCGATACCCTGCGCGAAATCATCGACGCGCCGGAAGCGGCTGACCTGCTCGACTGGCTGCGCCAGCAGAAACTCCTGCATTACGATGAAGCCCGCGATACCGCCCTGGTGCACGCGGGCATCCCTCCGCAGTGGAACATGGACAAAGCCCTCCGCCGCGCGGCCGAAGTGGAAGAAGCCCTGCGTGATGACGCGCGCCTGCCGCTGTTTCTCGACGGCATGTACGGCAACGAACCAGCCAAGTGGGACGGCGACCTGCACGGTGTTACGCGCCTGCGGGTCATCACCAACTACTTCACCCGCATGCGCTTCTGCAAAGCCGACGGCACCCTCGACCTGAAAAGCAAGGAAGGCGTCGGCTCAGCACCACCGGGCTACGCCCCCTGGTTCAGCTACAAACAGCGCAAGACCCGTGGCCAACGGATCATCTTCGGCCACTGGGCAGCGCTCGAAGGGCAATCGACTGAACCCGACGTGATCGCCCTGGATACCGGCTGCGTATGGGGCGCGAGCATGACCCTGATGAATATCGATAGCGGCGAAAAATACAGCTGCGACTGTAAGGAGCAAGCATGAGCGAATTCAAACGCATCCCCCCAGAGCAGGCTCAGGCCCTGCGCCAGCAAGGCGCCGTAGTGGTCGACATCCGTGACCCGCAGAGCTTCGCCGCCGGCCACATCAGCGGCTCGCAACACCTCGACAACCACTCGCTGCATGTCTTTATCACTCAGGCTGATCTCGATGCCCCGCTGATCGTCACCTGCTACCACGGCAACTCCAGCCAAAGCGCAGCGGCCTATCTGGTCGGCCAAGGCTTCAGTGATGTCTACAGCCTTGATGGTGGTTTCGAGCTGTGGCGTGCGACCTTCCCCAGCGACACCGCACAAGCCGCCGAAGAATAATTTTTTTCACCGCACAGGCCGCACCAGCAGCGGCCTGCCGGCCTCCACTGACCAACGGTAATATCCTGTTATCGTTCCCCGCCACTTGACCCCGCCGATTCCGAACTATCCTTTAGCCTAGGCCATCCAAAACAAGGTAGAGCCGGCCAAACGGCATCGGGCCATCGGTATGACTATTTGGTGTTCTGGGGGTTTTACCCGGCTGCATCCGCACCGGAGCTGCCAAGCACCTGACCGACCCCGCACCGGCTCTGCGCATCGAGCGAGGTGAAGTCATGAGCATTTTCAGCCACTTCCAACAACGTTTCGAAGCGACTCGCCAGGAGGAGTTCACCCTCCAGGAGTACCTCGAGCTGTGCAAACAGGATCGCAGCGCCTACGCCTCGGCAGCCGAACGCCTGTTGCTGGCCATTGGCGAGCCTGAACTGCTCGACACCTCGACCGACCCACGGCTGTCGCGCATTTTCTCCAACAAGGTGATCCGCCGTTACCCGGCTTTTGCTGACTTCCACGGCATGGAAGAGTGCATCGACCAGATCGTGTCCTACTTCCGCCATGCAGCCCAAGGCCTCGAAGAGAAGAAACAGATCCTCTACTTACTTGGCCCAGTGGGCGGCGGTAAATCCTCGCTGGCGGAGAAGCTCAAGCACCTCATCGAGAAAGTGCCGTTCTATGCGATCAAGGGTTCCCCGGTGTTCGAGTCACCGCTGGGCCTGTTCAGCGACGCCGAAGACGGCGCCATCCTCGAAGAGGACTACGGCATTCCCCGGCGCTACCTGAATAGCATCATGTCGCCCTGGGCCACCAAGCGCCTGCAGGAATTCGGCGGCGACATCAGCCAGTTCCGCGTGGTCAAACTCTACCCCTCGATCCTTAACCAGATCGCCGTCGCCAAAACCGAACCAGGCGATGAGAACAATCAGGACATTTCCGCCCTAGTCGGCAAGGTGGACATCCGCAAGCTTGAGGAATACCCACAGAACGACGCCGACGCCTACAGCTATTCAGGCGCACTGTGCCGGGCCAACCAGGGCCTGATGGAATTCGTCGAGATGTTCAAGGCACCGATCAAGGTGCTGCACCCACTGCTCACCGCAACTCAGGAAGGCAACTACAACAGCACCGAAGGCCTCGGCGCGATTCCCTACAGCGGCATCCTGCTGGCCCACTCCAACGAGTCCGAGTGGCACAGTTTCCGCAACAACAAGAACAACGAAGCCTTCATAGACCGTATCTACATCGTCAAGGTGCCGTACTGCCTGCGCGTGAGTGACGAGATCAAAATTTACGACAAGCTCCTGTTCAACAGCTCGTTGGCCAAAGCGCATTGCGCACCGGACACGCTGAAGATGCTCGCGCAGTTCTCCACCCTCAGCCGCCTGAAGGAGCCGGAAAACTCCAACGTCTATTCGAAGATGCGCGTCTACGACGGCGAAAACCTCAAGGACACCGACCCTAAGGCCAAGTCGATTCAGGAGTACCGCGATACGGCGGGCGTGGATGAGGGGATGAACGGCCTGTCCACCCGCTTCGCCTTCAAGATCCTGTCCAAGGTGTTCAACTTCGACCCCCATGAAGTGGCCGCCAACCCGGTGCACCTGCTCTATGTGCTGGAGCAGCAGATCGAGCAGGAACAGTTCCCGGCAGAAACGCGTGAGCGCTACCTGCGCTTTATCAAGGAGTACCTGGCGCCGCGCTACATCGAGTTTATAGGCAAGGAAATCCAAACGGCCTACCTGGAGTCCTACAGCGAGTACGGGCAAAACATCTTCGACCGCTACGTGCTGTACGCCGATTTCTGGATTCAGGATCAGGAATACCGCGATCCGGAGACCGGCGAGATTCTCAACCGTGTAGCCCTCAATGAAGAGCTGGAAAAGATCGAAAAACCAGCCGGTATCAGCAACCCGAAGGATTTCCGCAACGAGATCGTCAACTTCGTGCTGCGCGCCCGTGCCAACAACAATGGCAAGAACCCGACTTGGCTGAGCTACGAAAAACTGCGGGTAGTGATCGAGAAGAAGATGTTCTCCAACACCGAGGACCTGCTGCCGGTCATCAGCTTCAACGCCAAAGCAAGCAAGGAGGATCAACAGAAGCACAACGACTTCGTCACCCGCATGGTCGAGCGCGGTTACACCGACAAGCAGGTACGCCTGCTCTCCGAGTGGTATCTGCGGGTTCGTAAATCGCAATAGAGCGGCCTGACGCAACAGACCACGCAGCAGCGCGCGGCACAGTGCCCTGCCCGCGTTTGTGCCTGATGCCTGCAGTGCACGGAGGGCAGTTATGAGCCATGTGATCGACCGACGCCTGAACGGTAAGAACAAGAGCACGGTGAACCGCCAGCGCTTCCTGCGGCGTTACCGTGACCACATCAAAAAGGCCGTGGAAGAGGCGGTTAGCCGCCGTTCCATTACCGACATGGAGCACGGTGAACAGATCAGCATTCCCGGCCGCGATATCGACGAGCCGGTGCTGCACCATGGTCGCGGCGGCCGCCAGACCACCGTGCACCCGGGCAACCGTGAATTCACCACCGGCGAGAAGATTGCCCGCCCGCAAGGTGGAGGCAGCGGTCAGGGCGCCGGCAAAGCAAGCAACTCCGGCGAAGGCATGGATGAGTTCGTCTTCCAGATCACCCAGGAAGAATTCCTCGATTTCATGTTCGAGGACCTGGAACTGCCCAACCTGATCAAACGCCACCTGACCGGCAGCGACACCTTCAAGAGCGTACGCGCCGGCATCAGCAATGAAGGCAACCCGTCGCGCATCAATATCGTCCGCACCCTGCGCTCGGCCCACGCGCGGCGTATTGCCCTGTCCGGCAGCAGCCGCAACAAACTCAAGAGTGCTCAGGCCGAACTGGAACGCCTGAAGCTGGAGCAGCCGGATAACCTCGGCGATATCCACGCACTTGAAGAAGAAGTCAGCAAACTGCGCGCGCGGATCAAGCGGATTCCCTTCCTCGACACCTTCGACCTCAAGTACAACCTACTGGTCAAACAGCCCAACCCCAGCTCCAAGGCGGTGATGTTCTGCCTGATGGATGTATCCGGGTCCATGACCCAGTCGACCAAGGACATTGCCAAACGCTTCTTCATTCTCCTGTACCTGTTCCTCAAGCGGAACTACGACAAGATCGAGGTGGTGTTTATCCGCCACCACACCAGTGCCAAAGAGGTCGACGAGGAGGAGTTTTTCTATTCACGGGAAACCGGCGGCACCATCGTCTCCAGCGCGCTGAAACTGATGCAGGAGATCATGGTCGAGCGCTACCCGATCAACGAATGGAATATCTACGCCGCCCAGGCGTCGGATGGTGACAACTGGAATGATGACTCGCCGATCTGCAGGGACATATTGATCAACCAGATCATGCCGTTCGTGCAGTACTTCACTTACGTCGAGATCACCCCGCGCGAGCATCAGGCGCTGTGGTTTGAGTATGAGCACGTGAGTGAGGCATTCGCCGACACCTTTGCCCAGCAGCAGCTGGTGGCGGCCGGTGACATTTACCCGGTATTCCGCGACCTGTTCCAGCGGAGGCTAGCCACATGAGCACGAGCAAAGACAAGCGCCGCCAGCCGATCTCCACGGGTTCGGAGTGGACCTTCGAGCTGATCCGCCAGTACGACCGCGAAATCGGCCGCATCGCCGAACGCTATGCGCTGGACACCTACCCCAACCAGATCGAGGTGATCACCGCCGAGCAGATGATGGACGCCTACGCCTCGGTCGGCATGCCGCTGGGTTACCACCACTGGTCCTACGGCAAGCACTTCCTCAGCACCGAAAAGGGCTACAAGCGCGGGCAGATGGGCCTGGCCTATGAGATCGTGATCAACTCCGACCCGTGCATCGCCTACCTGATGGAAGAAAACACCATCTGCATGCAGGCCCTGGTAATCGCCCATGCCTGCTACGGCCACAACAGTTTCTTCAAGGGCAACTACCTGTTCCGCACTTGGACCGACGCAAGCTCGATCATCGACTACCTGGTGTTCGCCAAGCAGTACATCATGCAGTGCGAGGAGCGCCACGGCATCGACGCAGTGGAAGACCTGCTCGACTCCTGCCACGCCCTGATGAACTACGGCGTCGACCGCTACAAACGCCCCTACCCGATTTCCGCCGAGGAAGAACGGCGGCGTATGAAAGACCGTGAAGAACACCTGCAGAAGCAGATCAACGACCTCTGGCGCACCATCCCGAAAAGCGCCAGCAAAGGCGACGGCAAAGACAACAAACGCTTCCCTGCCGAGCCACAGGAAAACATCCTCTACTTCTTGGAAAAACACGCCCCGCTGCTCGAGCCCTGGCAGCGCGAGATCATTCGCATCGTGCGCAAGATTGCCCAGTACTTCTACCCACAACGCCAAACGCAGGTGATGAACGAAGGCTGGGCGACCTTCTGGCACTACACTCTGATGAACGATCTGTACGACGAAGGCCTGGTGACCGAAGGCTTTATGATGGAGTTCCTGCAGTCGCACACCAGCGTGGTCTATCAGCCACCATTCGACAGCCCCTATTACAGCGGCATTAACCCCTATGCGCTGGGCTTTGCCATGTACCGCGATATTCGCCGCATCTGCGAAGCGCCTAATGAGGAAGATCGCCGCTGGTTCCCCGACATTGCCGGCAGCGACTGGCTCACGACCCTAAAATTCGCCATGAACAGCTTCAAGGACGAGAGCTTTATCCTGCAGTACCTGTCACCCAAAGTGATCCGCGACCTCAAGCTGTTCAGCATTCTTGATGACGACCAGAAAGACGAGCTGGTTGTACCCGCGATCCATGACGAACCCGGCTACCAACAGATTCGGGAAACCCTGGCCGCGCAATACAACCTGGGCAACCGCGAACCCAATGTGCAGATCTGGAGTATCGACCGCCGCGGCGACCGCTCGCTCACCCTGCGCCATCAGCAGCACGACCGCAAACCGCTGGGCAACTCCACCGAGGAAGTGCTGAAACATCTGCACCGCCTGTGGGGTTTCAATATCCACTTGGAGATGTACCAAGGCGAACAACTGATCGGCACCCAGCATGTACCGCCCAAGCATGAAACCGAACATGACAGCGACTACCCGCGCCTCGACCTGATGATCCCGCCCATTTGATCGGTTGCGCGCCCACGATGCCAAGCACCAGCATGCGCAGCAGACCAACCGGGAATCTGCTGATGCGCCTGTTTATCGTATTACTGCTGTGCCTAGCACTGGCCACCTGCAGCAGCCAGCTGCCGCGCGCCCAGGTACTGACACCCGCCAGCGCCGAACTGACCGGCAGACACAGCTTCAGCCTGATCGCCGCCGAACAGGCCGTAGACGGCGATGTGCCCTTTTCCGAGCGCTATACACAGCTTGAACAGTTATTGCGCGAGGGCTTGAGTGCCCGTGGTTACCGGGCTAACCCGCAAGCAGAGATTCAGGTGTATTACTGGCTGGCAGTGCAGGACAGCCCACTGGACTTCAAGGTCGAGGCCGCCCCACCTACCCCGCTTGGCCCCTACCAGGCGATCCACCGCCTGCGCGATGAAACCGGCACCTTGCGCGTCCGCCTGACCACTCCGGCGCAGCACATCCTTTGGGAAGGCTTGGTCAATACCGGCCTGAGCCCCGCCAAAGATAGCGCTGAACTGCTCGAACGCGCCACCCAAGCACTCTTGCAGCAAATCCCCCTAGCCAGCCAGTAGTCCGGATGCAATCCGGGAATACGCTGAACCACTCAGAACTGCATCCAGGCTACCCCTCGTCAGTGGCCAGCCGCTATCCTCCGCACTCAGCGGAGGAACCATGATGCAGATTTACAAAGTCGGCGGCGCAGTACGTGATCGCCTGTTGGGTCGTGAAGTCAGCGAGATCGACTGGGTCGTCGTCGGCGCCAGCGCCGAACAGATGCTTGAGTTGGGCTATCGCCCAGTGGGCGCGGACTTTCCGGTATTTCTGCACCCGCAGACCGGCGAGGAATACGCCCTGGCCCGCACCGAGCGCAAAAGTGGGCGCGGTTACGGCGGTTTCACCTTCTTCGCCAGCCCAGAAGTGACCCTGGAAGAAGACCTGATCCGCCGCGACCTGACCGTCAACGCCATGGCCGAGGACGATCACGGCACGTTGATTGACCCCTACGGCGGTCAGCGCGACCTCAACGCCCGACTGCTGCGCCATGTTTCCCCGGCCTTCGCCGAAGACCCGCTGCGCGTGCTGCGCGTCGCCCGCTTTGCCGCCCGTTACGCGCCACTGGGTTTCAGCGTAGCGCCTGAAACCCTGGTGCTGATGCGCGAACTGAGCGAGTCCGGCGAACTCAACGCCCTGACACCGGAGCGCAGCTGGAAAGAAATCTCCCGCGCCCTGATGGAGCCGCGCCCGGATGTATTTATCCAGGTGCTGCGCGACTGCGGCGCCCTGCGCGAACTGCTGCCCGAGGTCGACGCGCTGTTCGGTGTGCCACAACCCGCCGCCCATCATCCGGAGATCGACACCGGCGAGCATGTACTCAGCGTGCTGCGCCAGTGTGCCGAGCACCAACAACCGCTAACCGTGCGCTGGGCCTGCTTGCTGCACGATGTCGGCAAAGGTCTGACGCCGGAGGCCGAATGGCCCCGGCATATCGCCCATGAACACACCGGACTGAAGCTGATCCGCGCGATCAACCAGCGCTGCAAGGCGCCCAAGGATTGTCAGGAACTGGCTTTGCAGGTCGGCGAATTCCACACCCACGGCCACCGCGCTCTGGAGCTGAAGGCTTCGACCCTGCTCAAACTGCTGCAAGGCTTCGACGTATTCCGCCGCCCGCAACGCTTCGAAGAATTTATCGCGGCCTGTGAAATGGACGCCCGCGGCCGCCTCGGCCTGGAACAACGCGCCTACCCACAGGCTGACTACCTGCGGGCCGCCATGCACGCCGCACGCGCCGTGGCTGTGCAACCCCTACTGGCGCAAGGTTTGAAAGGCGCCGAGTTAGGTGAAGCACTCAACAAAGAGCGCCTGAAGGCACTGACAACATTCAAAGCTGCCGCTTCCGCCCGCCCCGCTCCGGACTAAGAAGCCGGGTTAGCGGCTATCAGTTCAGTCGGGGTGAGCGCTTGCTCACGCCAGCTGAATGCAACCGGCCACAGCTGCTGGTCAATCTGCGCCGCATGCCAGAGCTCGGCAAAGCTGCGCTGCTGCGCAGGATGCAGAACATCCGGCACCAACAGGGCCAGGGGCCAAAGGACGAAGGCGTTCTTGAGGATTTCTGCACGCGGCAGAATCAAGCCGTCGAAGTTGCCGACCCGGTCGCCATACAACAGAACATCGATATCCAGCGGCAGTCCCTTGCGCTCAGGCGCATAGCGACCATTGTCGGCCTCTATAAACTTCAGCCGACGGTCCAGCTCACCTAACGGCAAGTCGCTATAGCCGGCCACCACCAGATTGAAAAACGGCCCGCTCTTGATGCCCACCGCCTGGCTTTCGAATACCGGCGAGCAGCGCATCTCACTGAGCAGACCATCAAGCGCATCGAGGCCGGCACACAGGTGTGCTTCGCGGCCGATATTGCTGCCCAGACCGAGTAGTACGGGAGTTAGCGACATCCGCGCTCGATCTCCACGCCTACCCCACCACTGGCCGCCGGCACGGCACCGGGCTTGGTCAGCTTGAGCCGCACCCAAGGGATTTGAAACTCAGCCATCAGCAACTCGACCAACCGCTCGGCAAAGGTTTCCACCAGGATAAACTGCGACTCGCTGGCAAATGCCTGAATCCGCTGCGAAACCTTGGCGTAATCCAACGCCTTGTCCAGCTCGTCACCGGCAGCAGCGGGACGATTATCCCAGCCCAGGTACAGGTCCAGGCGCAAACACTGGCGAATGGTACGCTCCCAGTCGTAGGCACCAATCACCGTATCGACTTCCAGGCCCTCGATAAAAACTGTGTCCAAGCACGCTCTCCGTGGCACGACAAGGCTGTCGCACCTAGTTAGAATCAGGGCTCCCTTGCCCCGGAATGGATACCATGTTTTGGCTGTTGGCGTCCTTCGCCTACCTGCTCGGCTCGTTGTCCTTCGCCATCCTGCTCAGCCGCCTAAGCGGCGGGCCGGACCCGCGCGCCAGCGGCTCGGGCAACCCCGGCGCCACCAACATGCTTCGGGTCGCCGGTAAACGCCTGGCTGTCCTCACGCTGATCGGCGACCTGCTCAAGGGCTTGCTGCCGGTGCTGATCGCCAGCCTGCTCAACTTCAATCTGCAACAACAAGCGTGGGTTGGCATGGCCGCCGTTGTCGGCCACCTGTACCCGCTGTACTTCAACTTCCGTGGCGGCAAAGGTGTCGCCACGGCCGCTGGCATGCTCTTGGGGCTTTACCCGCCAGCCGCTTTACTGGCCGTTGGCGCCTGGTTACTGACCTTTGTTCTGACTCGCACCAGCTCGCTGGCTGCACTGATCGCTACACCGCTAACCCTGCCGCTGCTGGCGTGGCAACAACCCGACGCCCTGCTGCCGGTCTGCGCGCTGACCGGACTGATCGTCTGGCGCCACCGCAGCAATTTACGCGATCTGTTCGCCGGCCGTGAGCGGCATTTCTAAAGCGAATGAACGAACCCAGCCAGCTTACAGCGCCGGCAGTTGCTCCATCGGCCAGCGTGCCTGCACCTTGATGCTCAAATCCTCATGCTGCCCCGCCAGTAAACGCTGGCAGCCGGCATAGGCGATCATCGCACCGTTATCGGTGCAGAACGCTGGACGAGCGTAGAACACGCCGCCATTAAGCTCAGCGAGCATCTTCTCCAGCGACTGCCGCAGCGCCTGGTTGGCACTCACACCGCCGGCGATCACCAGGTTGTTCAACCCGGTTTGCTTGAGGGCACGCTTGCATTTGATAGTGAGGGTGTCGATCACCGCCTGCTGGAACGCCAGGGCGATGTCGCAGCGAGTCTGCTCGGATTTGTCGCCAGCCGCCTGACACTGCTGCCAGGTATTCAGGGTAAAGGTCTTCAGGCCGCTGAAGCTGAACTCCAGCCCCGGGCGATCAGTCATTGGCCGAGGAAACTTGAATCGCCCAGGCGTACCGCTCAGCGCCAGACGGGCAATCTCCGGACCACCGGGATACTGCAGCCCCATCAACTTGGCGGTCTTGTCGAATGCCTCGCCTGCGGCATCATCCAGAGACTCGCCGAGCAGCTGGTACTGACCGATGCCATCGACCCGAACCAACTGGGTATGCCCGCCCGACACCAACAAAGCGACGAACGGAAAAGCCGGCGGCTGTTCTTCCAGCATCGGCGCCAGCAAATGGCCTTCCATATGGTGCACACCGAGCGCTGGGATATCCCAGGCAAACGCCAGTGCTTGGGCACAGGACGCCCCCACGAGGAGCGCACCGACAAGGCCGGGGCCGGCGGTATAGGCGATGGCGTCGATGTCAGTCGCAACGCAGCCGGCTTCGCTCAACACCTGACGGATCAACGGCAGCATGCGCTTGACGTGATCGCGCGAAGCCAGCTCCGGCACTACGCCACCATACGCACGGTGCAGATCAATCTGGCTGAAGAGCGCATCGGCCAGCAGGCCGCGCTCGCTGTCATAAAGCGCGACACCGGTTTCGTCGCAGGAGGTTTCCAATCCCAGAACCAGCATGGGCAGTGCCTTGTAGTAATGTGTGCAACTTCGAAGGCGCGCATGATAATGGCCGCTGGCGCGAGCCGGCCAGCGCTTTTCGATCAGAGGCTTTGCATTCCTCGCGATGAGGCGGTAACATCCGCAACCCTTAAAAACCTACGTTCTCCAGCGCCATCTGCCAGGAGTAACGTTACCCCCGGTAATAAAGAAGGTAAGCCCTGGATGCCAGCCGTCAAAGTTAAAGAGAACGAACCCTTCGACGTAGCTCTGCGTCGTTTCAAGCGCTCCTGCGAAAAAGCCGGTGTTCTGGCTGAAGTTCGCAGCCGTGAATTCTACGAAAAGCCGACTTCCGAGCGTAAGCGTAAAGCAGCAGCCGCTGTTAAGCGTCACGCCAAGAAAGTGCAGCGCGAGCAGCGCCGCAGCGTTCGCCTGTACTAATCAGTACAAGCAACGCCTGACACCCGGCCTGGCCGGGTTTCGCTTTTAGACTCCGCGCCACCCTCGGGTGACGATCGGAGTCTTTTAGTTTTTGCCCCACCCTGTTCTGCCCCAGCGCATGACAGTATTCTGAGCGCCTATGGCCGGCCTGATCCCACAGTCTTTTATCGATGACCTGCTCAACCGCACCGACATCGTCGACGTGGTCGCCTCGCGCATCCAGCTGAAAAAAGCCGGCAAAAACTACACCGCCTGCTGCCCCTTCCATAAAGAAAAAACCCCCTCGTTCAGCGTCAGCCCGGACAAACAGTTCTATTACTGCTTTGGCTGCGGCGCCGGCGGCAACGCACTGGGTTTTATCATGGACCACGACCAACTGGACTTCCCCCAGGCAATCGAGGACCTGGCCAAGCGCGCCGGCATGGAAGTGCCCCGCGAGGAAGGCGGACGCAACAACAAACCGCGCCAACCTACGGACTCGCCGCTTTACCCGCTACTGACCGCTGCCGCCGAGTTCTACAAACAGGCACTGAAAAGTCATCCGCAGCGCAAAGCCGCGATTGAGTACCTCAAGGGCCGCGGCCTGTCCGGCGAGATCGCCCGCGACTTCGGCATGGGCTTCGCCCCGCCCGGCTGGGACAACCTGCTCAAGCACCTGGCCAGCGACAGCCTGCAACAGAAGGCGATGATTGACGCCGGCCTGCTGGTGGAGAATGCCGAAAGCGGCAAACGTTATGACCGCTTCCGCGACCGCATCATGTTCCCGATCCGCGACAGCCGCGGCCGAGTGATTGCCTTCGGCGGCCGGGTGCTGGGTGACGAAAAACCGAAATACCTGAACTCCCCGGAAACCCCGGTATTCCACAAAGGCCAAGAGCTTTACGGCCTGTTCGAGGCACGCAAGCACAATCGCGACCTCGACGAGATTATGGTGGTCGAGGGTTATATGGACGTGATTGCACTGGCCCAGCAAGGCCTGCGCAACGCCGTCGCCACCCTCGGCACCGCCACCAGCGAAGAACACCTCAAGCGTCTGTTTCGCGTCGTGCCGAGCGTATTGTTCTGCTTCGATGGCGACGCAGCCGGCCGCAACGCCGCCTGGCGCGCCCTGGAGGCGACCTTGTCGAGCCTGCAGGACGGCCGCCGCGCGCGCTTTCTGTTTCTGCCCGACGGCGAAGACCCGGACACCCTGGTACGCAGCGAAGGCACTGACGCCTTCCGCGCACGGATCAACCAACACGCCCAACCGCTGGCCGACTACTTCTTCCAACAGCTGAGCGAAGAGGCCGATCCGCGCTCACTGGAAGGCAAGGCGCACCTGATGACCCTGGCCGCGCCACTGATCGACAAGATCCCCGGCAACAACCTGCGCGCCCTGATGCGCCAGCGCCTGAGCGAAATTACCGGCTTGTCCGGCGAAGCCCTGCAGCAAATGGCGCCAACCGCCCGCAGCAGCCAATCGAGCCAGAGCAGCGCGCCATCAAGTGACTACCCGGATTACCCCGAGATTCCCGACAGCGCCTATTACGATGCTGAGCCAAGCCGCAACGAATACGAAAACCCCAGCCCTGCGCCGGAATTTGAACGCAATAAAGGCAAGGGCAACTGGAAGAAAGATGGCGGCAAGTGGAGCAAGAAGGGCCAGGGTGAGTTCGCGCCACGCGCACCACGCACTGCCGTCAGCGTCGAATCGCCGCACCTGAGCGCCCTGCGCACCCTGCTGCATCACCCGCAACTGGCGCAGAAAGTCGAAGATGTCAGCCACTTCGCCGCCGAAGACGACACTTACGCCCAGCTGCTGGTCGCCCTGCTTGGAGCCCTGCAGAAAAGCCCCAACCTGCGATCACTGCAACTGATCGCACGCTGGCACGGCACCGAACAGGGCCGCCTATTGCGCGCCTTGGCAGAAAAGGAGTGGCTGATTTCAGCCGACAACCTTGAACAACAGTTTTTCGACACTATAACTAGTCTAGTAGCCCGCCAACGCGAGCGCAGCCTGGAACATTTGCTGCGCAAAGCCCGTCAAAGTGAGTTGAGCGCAGAAGAGAAAGACCAGCTGCGCAGCTTGCTGAGCCGTAATGCATCACCGGTAATCCCGAGCTCAACTGGCGCTTAGGGGTGTTACTCGGGTATAATCCGCGGCTTGTTTTTTGCCCGCCAAGACCTTCAGTGGATAGGGTGTTATGTCCGGAAAAGCGCAACAGCAGTCTCGTATCAAAGAGTTGATCACCCTGGGTCGTGAGCAGAAGTATCTGACTTACGCAGAGGTCAACGACCACCTACCGGAAGATATTTCTGATCCGGAGCAGGTGGAAGACATCATCCGCATGATTAACGACATGGGGATCCCCGTACACGAGAGTGCTCCGGATGCGGACGCCCTTATGTTGGCCGACGCCGATACCGACGAGGCAGCTGCTGAAGAAGCAGCTGCAGCGCTGGCAGCGGTGGAGACCGATATCGGCCGCACGACGGACCCAGTGCGCATGTACATGCGTGAAATGGGCACCGTGGAACTGCTGACCCGCGAAGGCGAGATCGAAATCGCCAAACGCATCGAGGAAGGCATCCGTGAAGTGATGGGCGCTATCGCCCATTTCCCCGGCACTGTCGACAGCATTCTGGCCGAATACAACCGTGTCACCACCGATGGTGGTCGCCTGGTTGAAGTCCTCAGCGGCTATATCGATCCGGATGACGGCATTGTCCCCGCTGAAGCGGCTGCGCCTGTTCCAGTTAAAGACGGCGATGCCGCCGAAGAGACTGACGACGACGACGCCGAAGCCAGCGATGACGAGGAAGAAGAAGGCGACGGCGGCCCGGATCCTGAAGAGGCTCTGCGCCGCTTCACCGCGATCGGTGACGCCCTGGAACTCGCCAAGAAAGCCCTGAAAAAGCATGGCCGTAACAGCAAGCAAGGCACTGCCGCGCTGAAAGAAATGGCCGAGCTGTTCATGCCGATCAAGCTGGTACCTAAACAGTACGACGCGCTGGTTGTCCGCGTACGCAGCTCCCTGGAGCGCCTGCGCGCTCAGGAACGCGCCATCATGCAACTCTGCGTGCGTGATGCACGTATGCCGCGCGCCGATTTCCTCAAGCTGTTCCCTGGCAATGAAATCGATGCCGAGTGGTCCGTTGGCCTGGCCAAAGGCAAGGCTAAATACGCTGAAGCCATTGGCAATGTGCAAGCTGACATTCAGCGCTGCCAGCAGAAGCTGACTGCACTGGAAGCCGAGTGCGAACTGACCCTGGCTGAAATCAAGGACATCAACCGTCGCATGTCGATCGGCGAGGCCAAGGCCCGTCGCGCGAAGAAAGAGATGGTTGAAGCCAACCTGCGTTTGGTGATCTCGATCGCCAAGAAGTACACCAACCGTGGCTTGCAATTCCTCGACCTGATTCAGGAAGGCAACATCGGCCTGATGAAAGCGGTGGATAAGTTCGAATACCGTCGCGGTTACAAGTTCTCGACTTACGCCACCTGGTGGATTCGCCAGGCGATCACCCGCTCGATTGCTGACCAGGCGCGAACCATCCGCATCCCGGTGCACATGATCGAGACTATCAACAAGCTCAACCGTATTTCCCGGCAGATGTTGCAGGAAATGGGTCGCGAACCGACCCCGGAAGAGCTGGGTGAACGCATGGAAATGCCTGAGGACAAGATCCGCAAGGTACTGAAGATCGCTAAAGAGCCGATCTCCATGGAAACCCCAATTGGTGATGACGAAGACTCTCATCTGGGTGACTTCATCGAAGACTCGACCATGCAGTCGCCAATCGATGTCGCCACCGTTGAGAGCCTTAAAGAAGCGACCCGCGAAGTACTCTCCGGCCTCACCGCGCGTGAAGCCAAAGTACTGCGCATGCGCTTCGGCATCGACATGAATACCGATCACACCCTTGAGGAAGTCGGTAAGCAGTTTGATGTAACCCGTGAGCGGATTCGTCAGATCGAAGCCAAGGCGCTACGCAAGCTGCGCCACCCGACGAGAAGCGAGCATCTGCGCTCCTTCCTCGACGAGTAACACCAAACCCCCCGGCCCTGCCGGGGGTTTTGCATTCTGGGCAACTACCAAGGCTTGCCAGGCAGGTCTACACTTTTGCTTATTGCCTAGCGAACGAGCCCACCCATGCCGCGTGTTGCAGCCACCCTCCTGTTGTGTTTGGCATGCTGGGCTGCGCCCGTCCTCAGCCTTGAACTGACGCCCACAGAACAGGCCTGGCTAGCCGAAAACCCGCAACTGAGCTTGGGCGTGGACCGTGACTGGCCACCGTACGAGTTCATCGACGGTGACGAACAGTACCAGGGACTCGCCGCCGACTATGTTCGGCTGATCGAACAGCGCCTGCCGGTCACCATGCGCCCGGCTCCCGCGCAGAACTGGAGCGAAGTGCTGGCCGATGCCCGAACCGGCAAGCTGCACCTGCTGCCCAGCCTGATGGCCACCCCCGAGCGCGAGCAGTATCTGACGTTCACACGCCCCTACCTCGACTTCCCGATTGTCATCCTGAGTCAGGAACAAGGTCCGCAACCCAGCAAAATCCGCGACCTACGGGGACTGCGTGTGGCCGTGGTCGACAGCTACGCCACCCACGAACTGCTGCGCGACAAACACCCCGAACTGCGCCTCTGGCCGCGCCCCAGCGTAGCTGCTGCCTTACAAGCACTGGCCTCCGGACAGGCCGATGCCATGGTCGGCGACCTCGCTTCCAGCATCTGGCACCTGCGCCAACTCAAGCTCGACGGCATAGTCATCAGCGGCCAAACCCCATTCCGCTACCAACTGGCCATGGCCGTGCCCAAGGATCAAGCCATCCTGGCCGGGATACTCGACAAACTCCTGGCCGAACTCACACCCAGTGAAATCGCCGAAATTCAGCAGCGCTGGGTGAGTGACCCGCTCGACTCACGACCATTCTGGCGCAGCCTACTGCTGTTTGGCCTTCCCGGCCTGCTGGCAGCCCTGCTGATCATCTTCAGCATCCTGCGTATCAACCATCGGTTGCGCAGTGAAATGCACAACCGCGAACAGCTGGAAAACGAACTGCGCAACAGCGAGCGACATTACCGTGGCTTAGTAGAAAGCCTCAACGCAGTCGCCTGGCAGATGGACCCTAGCAACCTTCGTTACACCTACGTTGCCCCCCAGGCGGAAAAGCTCCTCGGCTATCCCGCGCACGATTGGCTAACGCTTGGTTTTGTCGAGCGCGTCTTGCACCCCGACGATGCACGCTGCGCCATCGACTATTGCCGCAGCGAAACCCAAGCTGGGCGCGACCACAGCATGGATTACCGCATGCTCGCTGCCGACGGCCGTGAAGTTTGGGTACGCGACATTGTCACGCTGTCACCCCTAGATGGCAGCCAGACGCTGCGTGGCCTGCTGATCGACATCACGGAAACCAAACGCACCGAGCAGGCCCTGGCCCTCTCGGAGCAGAAGTTTGCCTCAGTCTTCCACAACTGCCCGGACATCATCGCCCTGCTCAATCAGCACGACGGCCGCCTGCTCGCCGTCAACAAAACCTTCGAACAACAGTTCGGTATCAGCGCCGCCGAGGCCATCGGCCATACAAGTTCGGAGCTCGATCTGTGGAGCGAGCAAGGCATCGGCCCGCGCATTCTGGACATGCTGCGCCAAGGCAACGTGCACAACATCGAGAGCGCCTTTCGCCGTCGCAACGGCAGCCAGTTCACTGCACTCATCTCCGCGCAACCGGTCACCGTGGATGACACCACCACGCTGGTCGTGGCCGTACGCGACATCAGCGAACTGAAAGACACCCAACAGCGTCTGAAACTCTCCGAAGACAAATTCGCCAAAGCCTTCCATGCCTCACCAGATGGTCTGTTGATCACCCGCTTAAGCGACGGCCAGTTGCTCGATGTCAACGAAGGCTTCAGCCGCATCACCGGCTACAGCGTGAACGAGGCAACCGACAGCTCGACCCTGCAACTGGGCATTTGGGACAACCCGGATGACCGCACACGGATGTTCGAGCACGTGCAACAGCACGGCTCGGTCCGCGACTTCCGCGCGCTTATTCGCACCCGCAACGGCTCGCTGCGCACCTGCGAGATGTCGGTTCAGCCGATTCCCATTGAAGGCGATACCTGCATGCTGACCATCGCGCGCGACATCACCGAGCGCGAGCAGATGCAGGAAAACCTCAAGCAGGCCGCTACGGTTTTCGAAAGCACGGCCGAAGGCGTGATGATCACCGACCTGCAGCAACGCATTACTGCGGTCAATCGCGCTTTCACCACCATTACCGGCTACAGCGAGGCCGAAGCCCTCGGCCAGTCGCCGCGCCTGCTCGCCTCCGGCAACCACGACAGCGCCTTCTACGCCGCCATGTGGCACAACCTCAGCGCCTCTGGGCATTGGCAGGGTGAAATCTGGAATAAACGCAAGAATGGTGAGCTCTTCCCCGAGTGGCTGACCATCAGCGCGGTACGCGACAGCAATGAGCACATCACCCACTTTGTCGGCGTCTTCGCCGACATCAGTTCACTCAAACATGCCCAGGCCAGCCTCGACCACCAGGCCCACCATGACCCGCTGACCGACCTGCCCAACCGCATGCTGTTCGAAGCGCGCCTACGCGCCGCCCTTGAAGATGCCCGCGTCGACAAACGCATGGGCGCAGTGCTGTTTATTGACCTCGACCGCTTCAAAAACATCAACGACAGCCTTGGCCACCCGGTCGGCGACCAACTGCTCAGGAGCATTGCCGAACGCTTGAAAACCCACCTGCGTGATATCGATACGGTGGCTCGCCTGGGCGGTGATGAATTCATCATCCTGCTGCCGGGCCTGCAGCACGCAGAGGACGCCGAGCGGGTCGCGCACAAGCTACTCGAGTGCTTCAGCCTGCCCTTCCGGTTCGACGAACAGGAGCTGTTTATCAGCGCCAGTATTGGCATCAGCCGCTACCCGGACGACGGCGACGATGTCGCCACCCTGGTGAAAAATGCCGACGCCGCCATGTACCGCTCCAAGGCGCGCGGCCGCAACCGCGTGGAGCGCTACACACGCGACCTGACCGTCCAGGCCACCGAACGCATGGCCCTTGAACGCGAACTACGCCGTGCCATCGAACTGGAACAACTGCAGCTTTACTACCAGCCTAAACGTAGCCTGAGTACCAACCGCCTGATCGGCGCCGAAGCCTTGCTGCGCTGGCATCACCCGATCTTTGGTGAAATCCCGCCGGACCGCTTTATACCCCTGGCCGAAGAAACCGGCCTGATCATCGCCCTCGGTGACTGGGTACTGCGCCGGGCCTGCTGGCAAATGCAGCAATGGCAACAACATCACGCACCGTTCGGCCCGCTGTCGGTCAACCTAACTGGCGTTCAACTGCGCCAACCACACCTGCTGACACGCATCTCTAGCCTACTGGAAGACCACAACCTGGCCCCCGAACTGCTGCAACTAGAAATCACCGAAAGCTTCATCATGAACCAAGCCGAAGAAGCGCTGAACCTGCTGCATCAGCTGAAAAGCCTGGGCATCCAGCTGGCCATCGACGACTTCGGCACCGGCTACTCCTCGCTCAGCTACCTAAAGCGCCTGCCGGTCGACACCCTGAAAATCGACCAATCCTTCGTGCGCGGCCTGCCCAACGACAGCAATGACGTTGCCATCGTGCGCGCCATCATGGCACTGGGCCGTAGCATGCAACTGACCGTGATCGCCGAAGGAGTTGAAACCAAAGCCCAGGAACTGTTCCTCGCTGCCGAAGGGTGCGAGCAAATCCAAGGTTTCGTTGTAAGCCGCGCGATCCATGCGGACGCCTTCGCACAAAACTTCCTCACCCCGCGCCATTCGGTTGGCGCTGCAGAGAAGGCACCGGTATAATCCGCCCGCCTCTGAGGGCCCATAGCTCAGTTGGTTAGAGCAGAGGACTCATAATCCTTTGGTCCACGGTTCGAGTCCGTGTGGGCCCACCATATGAAACAACGACTTAGGTCAGCCATCGTGCTGGCCTTTTTCTTTTCTACCTTCGAAAAATATTTTTGGTCACCGTATTGGTCACCACTTCGAAAGGCCTGCCATCTTCACGCCATCCCGCTTCAAAGGGCCGCCGCATTAGTAGATGGGCTGAGCACAGGGTCATAAGCGTCAGCGGATGCAGCACTAGCACTGAAACCAACGCATCGCGCCGGCCTTTCGTCGTTTATGGGCTCGATTATAAGTCGGCGTACCGTTTTATTTTTCTGCACCAGAGAGCGGCGAACGCTGTCGCTTGCAGATTGACACTCAGGCAGCACTCCAATAGGTTTGTGCTCCCCGAAAGGGGACGGGATTGGCGTTCCGGTCTGAGACAGGGCTAAGCAGGATTTAGCCCTGAGCATGGCTGTGTCTTTATGGGCGGGCCGTGCGGGGCATCTTCGGATGCGCCGGCCCTCAGACCGGTACGCCAACCCGTACGGTCTGCTCACCCAATTGGCGTTGGGTGGCAGAACTATTCCGTTCTGAGGATCACACCATGAATGAAACCATCACTTCGCAAACCGAAGCCGACCAAGCCGCCTTCGATAGCCACCATGCCGATAGCGGCACAAAAAATGGCTTCACCCCATTCCATCACGATGACCCTCACTGCGTTATCGGCTACCCCAGCGACGCATTCGCACCCGATCTTTACGATGCTGCAACGCTTCGTCAGTCCGCCCTCCTCGGGGTGCTTTGTGCGCTCAGCACTGCTCAGAACCTGCACGAGCTGAGCACTTCAAACTTGCAGAACTGCATCCAAGCAATTCGCATACTCAGCGAAGATGCAGCAGCCCTCTATGCCGGGGCCTGGCAAGCATTGCAGAACGGGCGCCACTAGTCCCTTGCGGAGGGAGCAGGTATTACTCACCTGCCCCTTTTGATAACGCCAGTTCATCTTCAAATCGCTGAACAAACTCGACAAGGCCGATGTTCAGTGCAGTGCAGATATCGCGCAGCTGAACAAGATCAAGACGACGCAGACCGCGCTCGATATCGCTCGCGAAAGACTGCGGGCGCTCAAGTACCTGAGCAAAATGCGCCTGGGTCAACCCAGCTTCCACCCTGCACTGCTTCAGCAGCCTGAGCAGCACCAGATTTTCTTCTCGATACACCGACTTCTCCAACGGGGACCACCTCACAGCTTGACAGCCAAGGAGGGTATATCTAATCTACAGATATCTGATTTACAGATATTCAGATTGTTTTGATTATCCCTTTTCCAAGGAAGCCCCTCGATGAACACCACAGCACAACCCTCTTCCCCAAGTCCCAAGCTTCAGCTGACGCTGAACAAGCAAACGCTAGAAATCCAAATGGAGCTGAATGCTCTACTCACCTCCTTCGGCGCACCAACTGACTTGGCCCAGATTGCCGCTACGGCATGGGAAAGCGACCTACTGATCGAGGATGACGCTGAATCCACTTTGTACTACCTGCCGATCCGGCTGATTCCAGCGTTCATTGATCAGATCCTCGATCAACTGAGTGTTGAGAGTAGCGCGGAAGCAATCCAGTTCAGGGATGGTTTTCGTGCAGTGGGGGCAAGCACCAGCAAACTCATCACGCTGACACAGGCAAACAGGCCCGAAGTGCTCGACCTCATGCAGCAATGGATGAAAAAGGCCCCGGCCAGCTATGCACTGCACGAACTCATCGCTGCGCAATTTAAGCGCTCGACAGCCGTTGCCCCGAACCCAGCCACCCAAGGGGGCCTGTAATCCGATGCGCACATCCAAAATCAAAATTCAGGGGCTGACCATTCCTTATCTGATCGGCAGCGACAGTGAGCGCTACTGGCCAATGCGGCCAATATGCGAAGCAATGGGTCTGAACTGGCACTCTCAAGCAGCCAAGATGCATCCCCCCCGATACAGCCCTTCGGAGCATGATGTATCCCTGCCAGGCCAGCCTCTGATGAAACGGGCGCTGTGCCTGCCGCAGTCAGAGTTCGAGTTCTGGCTGAAAAGCTTGAGCTCGCGCAAGGTGTCCCCAGTCGTTCGGCGACACCTTGACCAGCTGCGCACTCACTTTTTTGGCGGAACAAAAACTGTGGAGGAACAGCCGCCAGTGCCCGCAACAGCTGCTGCGCCAGCAGTCCTGAACCGAATTCTGAACTGGCGGGCACAACAGGCAGATCCTGCCCATCGTCCGGAGCTGCTCAAGCAGATTACCAACCAATTCCTAGGGGCGAACGGGTTTGGAATTGCCGAGGCCCAAGACCACCAATTACGTGCAGCTGTCGCTTCTCTCAGCTCGATTGCGGATTTCGGTGAACGTGACCGCTCATTTCGCTAACAACGTGACCGGTGCCTCCACCCGATTGCGCGGGGTTTAAATTCTAACCGCATCGGTCACGATGCGGCTTCTTCCTCCGTGTTTTTCCGC